>JAYZMM010000050.1:0-7429 GCA_036153155.1 Planctomycetota bacterium | reverse complement strand
TCAGGCAGACGATTTGCGTCTTACCAGTGACCAGCATGTGAAAGTTAATCAAAAGTCTTGATGGATAAGAAGCGGACTTTCGCGAGATTGGCTCGTTCCTCGAAAGGCGTTTGCGCAACACAGTTTACAGTGTAAAATTAGCCGATATCCAACCGATAGAAACCGTTGTACGACCCACTGTCGATCGTTTGCTGCAGGATATCGCCGACCCCATGCTTGATGACTTTTTAAATCTACGGTATCTGGGGATAGTGCTTCTACTTGGGCTTTCAGGCTTGGGGCTTCCGATTCCCGAAGAAGTCGTCGTGGTGACTGCCGGTTTCCTCAGCCACAACGGCGAAATTTTCAAATGGCAGTATGCATATCTTGCATGCCTTGGGGGTGCGTTGTTGGGAGATGTTGTCGTCTACAGCATTGGTCGATATCTGGGCCACGGGTTTTTTAAACGCTACCCTTGGTTTGCCCGGCTCATGCATGAAGAGCGTGAGGTCAAGATGGAGCGGGTGATTAGAGAGCACGGATTTAAAGTTTTTTTTGTGGCACGCTTTTTGGTCGGTGTACGCGTTCCCCTTTATCTGGCGGCGGGCGTAGTGCGAATGTCTTGGCCACGGTTCCTTTTGATTAACACATTTTGTGCCACCACCGTTGTGAGTATCACGTTTTGGCTAGGTTACCGATACGGTAATTCAGTGGTGGAGACAATTCGAGAAAGTCAGAACGGTCTGACCATTGCCATTTTGTTAGCGGTTGCGATTGGTTTCGTGTTTTACTTGCTACGGCGAAGGCGTCGGACCCTATTGGCTGCGGTAGAAGAAGATCCATCCCCCGAGGATAGTGAGAAGAATTCGGAGAGTGACCGGATCGTGGCCTGATTTGTCAGCCAACCGGTCGGTGCGGTGGTCGACGAGGTTTCTGCTTTCTGATGGGTGGTTTTCGATGTTGGCGATTCAAGTCGAAGAACTCAGTAAAACGTATGTTTCGCCTTTTGGAATACGTAGACATCAGGCGTTGACGCAAGTCTCGCTGGCCGTACCCAGGGGGCAAATTGTTTCGCTGCTCGGCCCTAATGGTGCCGGTAAAACCACCCTCGTCAAATGTTTGCTTGGTCTTCTCAGACCATCGTCAGGAGCAGCAAGAATCCTAGGCGAGAGGGCCGGGTCTATCCGAAGTCGGAGCCAGATCGGATATCTACCGGAAAATCTGATTATCGAAAGTCACCACACTGCAGATTCTGCATTGATTTATTGGGGGCGTCTCAACTTCGTTTCGCAACGGCAAAGCAAGTCGCGACGCGAATCGCTGTTAGAGCAAGTTGGTCTGGCCAAGTGGACACACGTGCCGGTTCGCCAGTTTTCCAAAGGAATGCGGCAACGACTTGGCCTTGTCGGTGCATTATTGCACGATCCGGAAATACTGATTCTCGATGAACCGACCGATGGCCTCGATCCCACCGGCAGGAAGGAGGTCCGCGATCTGCTTGTGGCGGCAAAAAATGAGGGCAAGACGATTTTTCTGAATAGCCACCTGTTGCAAGAGGTGGAGCAAATCTCGGATCAAATTGCCATTCTCGATCAAGGGGCATTGAAGTTCTTCGGGCCTCAAAACGCGATCCAGTCCGGCGACTCGTTGCAGGTGGAATTTGAACTTCGTGGTGCGGAAACCGAGGCCCGGGCGGCTCTGGATCTCTATGGAGAGGTCTCGTGGCAACCGCTGGCAGAAGGCCATTTCCGCGTCGGGCTAGAACTTGCAGATCAGATGGCAATCGATCAATGCATTGATGGATTACGTGCCGGAGGAATCAGTATCGTTGGACTTAAGCATGGCGATTCGCTGGAAACCGTATTTTTAAAACTCGTGAATCCTCCTGCCGGGAAGACGAGGAAAGAGGATCAATGAAACCCTACTTGGCCGTCATCCTAGATTCGTTTCACGCTGCGGCGCACTCACGTATCCTCTGGGTCACCATGGTATTAATTTCCATATTTCTCGCCTCGATTTATCCGCTATCGCTCGATGAGGTGCAATCTGAGCTAATTGGTACGGGACTGCAGTTGCGTTATGCCGGTCGCGATTTTGGACCGATCATTCAACTCCCGGCGGAGACATCTGCCGAGTTGCGTGCAATCGCGCTGGCCTGGTTTATGGATCATGTTGTGGACTTTATTGTCGGTTTTTTCGGGATCTTTGTGGCGTTGGTTGTTTCGTGTGGTGTGATACCGGAAACCTACCGCACCGGATCGGTGGAGCTATTGCTCAGCAAGCCGATTCACCGCCCCTGTTTGTTCATGGCAAAATTCGTTGGCGGCTGTATTTTTGTGTTACTGAATATTTCGTATCTGATTTGTGGACTATTCTTCATTGTTGGCCTGCGGTGGGGCCTTTGGGATGTGCGCATTTTGATTGCCATTCCCGTGTTTGTTTTTTACTTTATGCTGCTGTTCTCTATTTCTGCCATGGTGGGCCTTTTTTCCCGTCGGGCTATTCTTTCGCTGTTTGCCGCTTTAATGTTCTGGGGCATTTGCATTCTGGTCGGTAATGCCAAGCTGACAATGGAAAAATTACTACCCAAGCAAGTGGAGGCCGATCGTGCCTCTCAGGTCACAGATTCTGAATCAACAGATGGTGCGGATGGGCGTTCAGGATCCGAGGACGATGATCGCTTCTGGCGCTCAGTCTACACGTATGCAATCGTGCCGCTCCACGCTGTGTTGCCCAAGCCGTTGGAACTGGATGACACGGTGCAATACGTTCTGGACCGCCGAAAGGAGAAAAAAATTGTGGACCCCTGGTCTCCGGTTATTTCCAGTGGCCTTTTTCTGGCGGTGATCCTAGGGATTTGTTGTACCAAGAGTGCATGGGCCGAATACTGATGGATGACTCGGGTCAAAAACAGAATCAAACAGACCTTTCCGCATTTGAGCGTGCTGCCGAGCATGTGCGGAGTTTTCCGCAGGCTCCCGGTGTCTACCTGATGAAGGATGCCGCAGGAGTGGTGATTTACATCGGCAAGGCGAACAATTTACGCGCGCGGGCCGGCAGTTATTTTCTTAAAGCGGCTCGCGAGGAACCGCGAACGGCAAACTGGGTACACACGATCGCGGAGGCTGATTTTATCGAGGCGGAAAGTGAGGTCGACGCGCTGCTGATGGAATCGCGGCTCATTAAAGATATCCAGCCACTACACAACCGCGAACTTAAAGATGGAAAGAGCTTCCCTTATCTGCAGATCACGACCCGCGAAGATTTTCAGCGAGTCGAAGTTACCCGACAGCCCCAATCGAGCGGCGTGAAGCTTTATGGTCCTTTTCTCAGCGCCGGAACGCTCCGCGGGGCGATGCAGGTTTTGCAGCGGATATTCAAATTCCGGACTTGTGAACTCGATATTGAAGAGGGAGATGAAAAGTGGCAATGGTTTCGACCCTGTCTTCTGGCCTCAATCGATCAATGCACCGCACCCTGCAACTTGCGGATATCTCGAGAGGAGTATCGAGAAGACATTCGTCGCCTGAAAATGTTTATGGAGGGCAAGAAAAAGAAATTGCTCTCGCAGATGCGTGATCAAATGCAGGAGGCCTCGAAAGCAAGGAAGTTTGAGCAGGCAGCCCGTCTACGCGACGAGATCCAATTGATCGAAACCCTCGATCAACGCGGCGAATTAGAGACGCACGCTCAGGTTGAAGTGTTTCAGATCGATCCAAAGAAAGGATTAGCAGGATTAAAGCAAGTTCTGGGACTTACAAAAATGCCACGCTCGATCGAAGGTGTCGACATTGCCCACTTGGGTGGCACCGACACGGTTGCCAGTGTGGTGCAATTTATTGACGGACTGCCCTTCAAGCCGGGCTACCGGCGTTACAAAATTCGCGGCGTCGAAGGGATTGATGACTATCGTTCTCTTGCGGAAGTCGTAAGTCGTCGCTTCCGCCGCTTGGAAGCAGAAGGACAACTCTTTCCAGATTTGCTTTTGATTGACGGAGGACGCGGCCAGTTAAATGCGATCCTGCAGGCGTTCGCGGCACTCAAAATCAATCCACCGACGGTGTTGGCGCTTGCAAAAAAAGAGGAGGAGATTTACCTTCCTGGCGTGGCAGAACCGTTGCGACTTTCCCGGCAAAGTTTTGCGTTGCGGTTGCTGCAATACGTGCGAGATGAATCGCATCGTTTCGCTCAGCACTATCATCATCTACTGCGGAGCAAATCAGTGCTTCCTGAAGATTAGATCATCTCTCAATCGTTTTCTGCGATGGCGACGAACGTGCCGGTGTTGCTCGCAATCAATTTGCCGTCTGAGAAGATGTCGCTGGTCACAAGGATACGCGCGGTGCCATTTTCGCTCAGCGTGGTGGTAAATGACTCCAGGGCGTTGTCGGAAAGAGTTCGGGATCGTGACTCCATGTCACCCAGTCCAGGTTTACTGAATTCGGTTTCACTGTGCTGGATGACAAGCTCAGCAGAAATCGTCCGTAATTGAAGATTCCCCCAGATGGCGACAAATCCAGTTACGATTCCTAGCGCGGCAATACTGCCACCAAACGCGGATTGCTGGTGATTAATGTTGGCTTTCAGGGGAGCGGTTGCAATGACTCCTTCGCCGGAGAAACTTTGCACGCGGATTCCCATCTGTGAAGTCATGGGAATTTGCTCATGCAAATGCTGATTGATTTCGTCCACAGTCGGCATGGCAGAACATTGCTCCTGAATGAATTCGATATTTTGCCAATGCGAGGATGGCAGGTTGCGATCTATGATCGGCAATTTGCAGAATATTGCAACGCCAGCAAAAGAACGAAGCCAATCGAGGAGAAAAGCCCAGTGAAAATCTTGGCGTCTCTCAAGCAGCTAAGCTGCCAGCGCCAATGCGGTATGCGGAGATGAAGCCGAGCATAAGGAATACGCCACCAAAAATCCCAAAAGCCAATAGCCCCCAAAGGATCAAACCGGTCAACGTAACCTTCCCGAATTCCGAATGGTTCAAATTTTCGGTGCCCGGTGCTGTCTTTGCCGCTGCGGCGACCGCAGGGGTGTTTTCCAGCTCGGTCACAACGTCCGCATCACTGAGCAGTGCGACGCGCTGTGCAATTTCCTGATAGGCGGCTAGATCATCGGCGGCATTGCCTCGCACCCCAAGTTGTTGTTGTGCCCGCAGTCGATCCATCAGATCGATGCGATCTGCATCTTCGTGCAGCTGGATCCGTTGCTGAATTTTTTCAGAATCCCATTTTTCAATTTTCCGCATTGCCAGCTGATACTGCTGGTCAAAATAATCGACATCGGCGTCCTTAGGGTCGCTGCCCGCTGCCCGGATTTGTTCTTCTGCCACAATCCTCGCTCCGTATTCCTGCAACTCGTGGTTATTCATTCCCAGGAATGCACTCAAAAAAATGGCAAAATAAAGTACTTTGCTGAACACACATCCGACGAAGGCCATCACTGCCGAGGTTATTCCAGCCAGAGTGCCATCGTCGTCTTGATGTCCCAGGGCCATGCCGAGCCCGGCGAGACTTCCAACACCCCATGCCAGAAAGCTAAGCGCGTAGTCCGTGGCCAGCGAAGCAAAGGCCCACAGGGCACCCCCAACCAAGGCAAAGGCGAGGCTCATGAGAGTGCCACGGGCGTAGCTGGCAAGTGAAAATCCTGAATGTCGCTTTCGCTGTTTAGCGAGCGTCCGGGTGACCGGTGCACTGGTGGCTGGAATCCGCGTGGCACTCGGGGACGAGTCGATCGATGCGGCAGGCTCCGCCTCCTGCCGATCGATGAAAATCCGATGACCTCTCTCTGTGTGGAACCCACACTCAATACAAAGCACAGCGGTCTCAGCGAGGGGTGCCGAACACGACGGGCAGGGCTTGGTATCACCAGCTGCCGGGCCGAATTCTTCTTCGAACAGTGCTGCCAACAGCGCTTCCTCGCCTAACGGAGAGCGGAGCATGCTGGCCGGTTCGGGGACGCGAAACACGGCTTGGCAACCGCTGCACCGCGCCCTGCGCATCGCCAAATCGTCACCGACTTCGTAATGCTTACCGCAATGTTCGCATTGAAAAGCGATCGACATCCGCCTCTTCTCCTCTCTGCACCCCTTACGCTGCCTTGCGCCCGGCTGCCGCCGCCCAACCCTACATCAAAATCGCCATTTTGCCGTTCAAGCGGCCAATGGAACCTTTCAATCGGTTGCCACGGCAAGAGAAATGCGTGAAATACGGCTCAAAAGGGCAGAAAACTCCACCAGCGTCTCAAAACTGCGAGAAAGACGCATCAGATTGGCCGCACTGTCTGAGGGCTCTACGGACCTGCCTAACCCCGCAAAATTAGGGCAGGTTCATCGTGATTATCAAGACGCCTGGAAACCTCGCCAATGATCGTTGTTGAGCGGGCCCCAGCTTGTCGACATGCAGCGACGAAAGGTTCGGCGTTTTCGGCTGCGACGCTAACCAAAAGGCCCCCGGAGGTCTGCGGATCAAACGCAAGATCCAGGCTAGGCTGGTCTGGATCGGCCTCAATCCGCAACCATGCTTCGGCGGCCCGGCGGTTGGTAATGTTAGCTCGCGTGTGGTACCCAGCGGCAATCAGCGACGCTACCCCGGGTAAGGGTGGGAGTGCGGTTAATTCAAGCATTAACTGCACCCCGCTTGCGCGTGCCATTTCACAGGCGTGGCCCGCAAGACCGAATCCCGTGATGTCTGTCGCACTGCTTGCCGCAAATGTCCTAGCGGCTCGACTGGCACCCTGATTGAGCTCGCGCATGCTCTCGGTAGCCGCCTGCAAAACATCTTCTGGGCAGCGATTTTTTTTAAACGCGGTAGTGACAAATCCAGTTCCTAGTGCCTTAGTCAGCACCAGACGGTCTCCGACCTGAGCATTTTGATTGGTGATTAAATCACCAGGGCTCACAGTACCTGTCACGCTTAATCCGTACTTGATTTCTGTGTCGCGGACCGAATGCCCACCGGCAATAACGGCGCCGGCTGCTTGTACGCGCTCAGCACCACCGGCGAGAATTTTGTTGAGAATATTTAGCTCCAATTGATCATCAGGAAAGGCGACGATATTGAGTGCGGTCTTTGGCGTTCCTCCCATTGCATAAATATCGCTTAGGCTATTGGCTGCGGCGATTTGCCCAAATAGAAACGGGTCGTCCACGAGCGGAGGAAAAAAATCGAGCGATTGAAGGATAATCAAGTCGTCGCGCAGGCGAAACGCACCGGCGTCGCTGGCGCCGGCACAGCCGATCAACAGATCGGGGTGTTCAAAGGTGGGTAACTGCTGCACAACCTGTGCGGTGGCTTCCTGCGGAAGCTTTCCCGCTCACCCGGCGCAACTCGCCCAGTCGACCAGCCGTTTTTTGCCGCCAAAGAGGCCCATGGCGAATCTCCTAGTCTGGTGAAAGACATTGTTTTTCTCTATTGCTCTTATCGGCAGTTCTTGGCGGTCC
>JAYZMM010000049.1:0-17283 GCA_036153155.1 Planctomycetota bacterium | reverse complement strand
TCCAAAGTATTATGCGGAGGGCTGAAACAAATGTTGATCAAATCTTGAACAGCAACATAAAAATTAATCTTCAAGAACCGGCCGAAAGAGCACTTGGGCTCGCGATTCTTCAGTTTTCCGAAGCCCTGAACCTCGTGGTTGGCGATTACCGTCCGAATCACTTATCGCATTACTTGTTTGAGAATCTAGCAAAACGTTTCTCTCAGTTTTTTGAACAGTGCCCTGTGATTAAGGCTGAGTCACCAACCACTGCCTCGCAAAGGATTTTGTTATGTGGATTGACTGCAAAAACACTGCAGTTGGGGCTCAACTTACTGGGAATCGACGTGGTAGAAAAAATGTAACCGATTGCCAGCTTACCCATTGATTCAAGAAGGCCAGAGATGCAGATCGGTATCTTTGCAGATAGCCACGACCATCTTGACCACATTCGCAAGGCGGTTGTGGTATTTAACCAAAGGCGATGTGAGACCGTTCTTTTTGCCGGCGATCTGGTTTCAACCTTCGCTATTCCACCGCTACGTGAATTGGACTGTCCGCTCGTGGCTTGCTTCGGCGACAACGAGGGCAATAAACTCGGACTCCTTGCAGGAATAAAAATCGTCGGTGTCCTCGGAGAGCCGCCTTTTAGTTTTGTGGCGGCGGATGGGACCCGTTTTTTACTCGCGCATATGGAAAGACAACTGCGAGGTCTCAATGGCGAATTCGACGTGGCGGTTTATGCGCATTCCCATAAACCAAAGATTACCCGAGATGCGAAAGAGCGGTTATATATCAATCCGGGGGAGACGAGCGGATGGACATTCAACGATCCCACAATCGTTATCCTGGACACCGCATCGATGCAAACCACGCTCATTCATCTAAAAGATTAAACAGAAGGCATTTTCATGGATAAAGCGTCGAGGTAAGAACGTCTGCTACCTGAACGCATGAGGAGCTTTGATCACGAGGGATATGCGGAATCCAGCTAGGCAACTTTGCCAAACACCATGCGTCCTGCACTGGTTTGTAGCACGCTGGTCACGGTAATGTGAATGGTCTGATTGATATGATCCTGACCGCCTTCAATGACAATCATTGTTCCATCCTCGAGATAGGCGATTCCCTGACCGCTTTCTTCCCCCGGTTTGATCACTTTGACATCAATGGTTTCTCCCGGCAGGAACTGCGGTTTGAGGGCGTTGGCAATTTCGTTCAAATTGACAACCGCCACATCATGAAGTTTCGCAACTTTATTTAGGTTGTAATCGTTTGTAACGATCTTTCCATCAAGTTTCTTAGCGAGAAACACCAATTTGATATCGACTGGTTGGTTTGCCCATTCTGCACTCTCGTGATCATAAATTTGAACATCAATTTCCTGATTGCTTCGTAGCGCGTTCAGAATGTCAAGTCCGCGTCGCCCGCGCATTCTTCGCAAGCGATCTGAACTATCGGCAATAGCTTGCAGCTCATTGATGACAAAACGTGGCATCACAAGTTGGCTATCAAAAACATGTGTTGCAACAATATCCGCAATTCGTCCATCAATAATTGCACTGGTGTCGAGAACATAAGGCCTCGCGCCTTTAATTTCACGACTGAACTCAACATAAGGAATAATGAACCGGAAGTCGTCCTTGGTCTGCATCAAGACACTAATGCACACATAGCAAATACACATTCCAAAAATCAGACCAATTACCTGAACATACGAAGCTTGCTCCGGAAGCACGGAAATGAGTGCCAACCTAAGGATATAGGTCAGAAAAAGGCCAATAATTAATCCGAAATAAATAGCCGTGATAACATCCAAACGTTTGTGCTTAAAAAGCACGTCAATTGCAATGGTCGTTAAAGCAGCGAGCATAACCCCAGTGAAAACCAACCAAAGAATCGAGACCGGTTGGTCGTTAATGCCCTCGGTACGGATCAACTGGACGCCGACGCCAGCTGCGACAAGCACAAAAACAAACCGTACAAAAAAGAGCGTAAGTGATTCGCTTCGATATGTATTCACGATAAAACCTGCTTCGATATATATGGGAATAAATATAAAATAGGCGGTCGCGACTAGGAAAAAATACAGCTCTAGCAACCGGGTGAGATATCATCGAGACAACCGCAAAGACCTTACTTATTCTAGATCGCAACTTTTCGACTTACCAGGGTCAACTTACGAGTACCGGAGTTGTCACCGATTACCATTCTCAACTTTCGAGTAGTCGCGCGTGCTCACGCCAGGCAAAACGATCTGTCATGCCTGCAATGTAATCACCAATTGTTCGCTGAAGCCCTATCTCGTCGGACCGATGGGCATAATTATCTGGCAATAAATCAGGTCTGGTTTTTAGCAGCTTAAACAGACCTAGCAGTGCCGCCTGTGCACTATCACGCACGTGAATGACGCTTGGATGTCGATATACATTTTGCATCAGGAAAGACTCGAGATCATTTTTTTCGTGCGCCATGTGATCACTGTGTCCCACTATTCGCGGCTGGTTTCTCACTTGCTCGGCTGATTGCAATTGCAATCTTTCAATTTTAGCCACAGTATTGTCCAAGAGATCTTTTACTTGCACATCAATTAACTCATGGACCACCGCGCGACGAAGTAAATTATCTGAGAGATCGCGACCCTCACTTACTTTATTTACCGCGGTGTTCCAAATAGAAACTTCTTTCAATTGCGACAGGTCCAACAATCCCAATTCTAAAGCATCATCCGCATCATGACTGTCGTATGCAATACTGTCTGCTGCATCGACAACTTGCGCCTCAAGGGAGGGGCTGACTTCTGTGTCTTTTTTTGTCGCTCGGAACTGTTGGCCCTCCAGAGTTTCCATGCTTAAATTCAGGCCGGGGAAGTCTGGATACCTTTGCTCGAGCACCTCAACGATCCTCAACGCATGCCGATTGTGTGAAAAACCTCCATCGTCAACCAAACACGCATCTAGGACATCCTCGCCAGAATGCCCGAAAGGTGGGTGGCCGATATCGTGCATCAAAGCCATTGCCTCGACCAAGTCCTCATTGAGCCTAAGGGCACGGGCGATCGTACGTGCAATCGAACAAACTTCCAAAGTGTGGGTCAGACGATTGCGATGGTAATCCCCAAATTCGTTCGTAAAAACTTGCGTTTTATGACTCAATCTTCGATACGCGGCTGTATGGATAATTCGGTCACGATCCCGCTGATATGGCCCCCTATAAACTTGAACTGGCTCTGCGTATTTGCGACCCGTGGTATTTTCACTACGGATGGCGTAGTGCGCAAGCAGATAATTTTCGCGATCCGGGATCGATTGATATCCTGCAAAATGTCCTCTGGATTTATCTTCCACGCTCGTCCTTTCCCTCGCATTTTCAACTAGGGACTTTGATCACTTGCAATCAGACCAAATGACCTCACCAACTGCGGTTTGACGCAAATCTACCTGATGTTTTGCTAATGCTCACAACCGGATTAAGAGATATACTGAGTCTATGGAGTTGTTTACCTCCATGCATTCCTGATGACATGTGGTGTTTAATTTGTAGACAATCGCATGGTTGCATACCGATCAACTTCTCGCCAGCCCCAATTTTACGTCCCAGACAATGGTCAGTAGCGATTCCACGCCGGATAAAAGTTGCGATACGCATACGAGCGTCATGTTCCGTGTTGATCTGGATATTTTTCGCGGTCCTTTAGACCTGCTGCTATATCTGGTTCGAAAGCACGAAGTCGAAATAACGGATATTCCGATTTCTACAATTGCCGAACAATTTATTGGTCACCTTGAAGTCCTCGAGCAAATCGATGTCAACAAAGTCGGTGATTTTTTAGAAATGGCTAGCACTTTAGTCGAAATAAAATCGCGGCTAGTACTGCCGAATAATGATGAACAGCAAGGGGAAATCGAAGATCCGCGCAAGGATCTTGTACGCCAATTGCTGGAATATAAAAAATACCGCGATGCTGCAAGTTTGTTAGAAGATAAAAGTCGTGAATGGCAACAACATTTTTCCCGGCAGTCGCAGGATCTGCCACCACGGACTCGAAATATCGCTGCCGAGCCCATACGAGAAGTAGAGCTATGGGATTTAGTTAGCGCTTTCAGTCGCATTCTCAAGGATCGTCAGGCCCAAAAACCCTCAAGTATTGTTTATGATGAAACGCCGATTCATGTTTACATGGAGCAAATTCATAAAAAATTATGCGCGGATGGTCGCATAAAAATGTCTGATTTATTCGATCGCCGAATGCACAAGTCCCAAATGATCGGTATTTTTCTTGCCGTCCTAGAATTGATTCGCCATCACAACCTGCAATGTGAACAAGAGCAACTGTTCGGAGAAATGTGGTTGCTTCCAGGTAACCAATCGACAGACGAGATTAATTTTGATTCCAGTGACAGCTATGAACATGCAAAGCCAGATGATCCTGATCTTGGTGACCCTTAACGACCGATCTGGTTTGTCTCAAGACACCACACGAGAGATGTTCAAGGGAACCGCAACAATCTAAAGGCGATTCTCGCTGTCCGTGGTCCCTTTCCATGACCCTCACGGTCTATCTACACTGAATGGCTTGTATCTGTCATATGCTAGATTGCAAGATAGCGAACTTAACATCTCTTTCCCGTACATGATCGACAACCTCCCTGTAAAAAAACTTTCCTTCAACAACCTCACGATTGAAGGTTACTCGCGTGCGGCAGTTCAGACTTACTGGCGCATCCCCGAACTAAAAATTGGCTTTGATCTGGGCGCGCAACCTTGGTCTTTCATGGGCACCGGTACTTGGTTCGTATCTCATGGACATCTCGACCACATTGCAGCATTGCCTATTTATGTGGCTCGCAGAAGAATGATGAAAATGGAACCTCCCACGATATATCTTCCGGAGGTAACGATCGATCCCGTCAAGCAGATCCTCTACAACTTCACCCAACTCGATCGGGGTAAATTGCCATGCCGGTTATTGCCAATTGCCGCAGGAAACCAGATAGAATTATCCCGCGAACACATTGTCACTGTGACCCCAACAAAACATTCTGTACCTTCGTTTGGATTCACCGTCTGGGAGCGGCGAAAAAAATTGAAATCTGAATATCAATCCCTGAGCGGTGAGGAGATTCGCGATCTACGTCTGGCGGGAAAGGAAGTCTCAGAAGAACACCGTCGACCGCTGATCTCGTACTTGGGAGACAGTGCACCGGAAGGGCTTGATGTTGCGCCAGAAATGTACGAAGCCGAAATTTTAATTACAGAAATAACTTTTCTCTCGCCACACCATCGCAGACAAAAAATACATAAGTTTGGACATCTTCATCTTGATGATATTATTGAGCGTAAATCCCGTTTCAAAAATAAATTAATTATTGCTTCTCACTTTAGTACCCGTTATCACAAAAATACTATTCGTAATTTGGTTGAAAAAAAACTGCCTGACATGCTTGACGGCAGACTCCATCTCTGGATTTAGCTAGACGTCCAATAATCTCTACACGCGAATTAAACTCCAAACCAAATCTAATTCGCTTTGCTTCCTCGCAATTGCAACGAACCACGTCATGGTCCACCGATCGGTCGATCTTCCGCAAACGCCAAGCGAAATACCTCGCGCCGCTTATGTCCATATTCCTTTCTGTCGACACCGTTGTGGATACTGCAATTTCACGCTAATTGCAAACCGCGACGATTTGATTGAAAAATATTTTGACGCGCTTGATACCGAACTGCGAAGCTTTGGTAATTGTCGCCCCGTGGATACCCTGTTTATTGGTGGCGGCACACCAACTTATCCTTCGCCTGACAAATTGAAACAATTGCTTGATCTGGTGAACGATTGGTTTTCACTGAACAGCGGTGGTGAATATTCTGTTGAGGCAAATCCCTGCGATATTACCGAATCTAAAGTGGCTATCTTATCCGCCGCCGGTGTCACTCGAGTCAGTCTCGGCGCGCAATCATTCAATCAGAAAAAACTCCGAGTGCTCGATCGATCACATACGGAGACAGATATTGTGAATGCAGTTACCCTACTGAGAAAATATCATCTTCATGTTTCAATTGACCTTATTTTTGGAGCTCCTGATGAAACCCTCGACGTCTGGGAGACCGATTTAGAAAAAGCTATTCAGCTTGCGCCCGATCATCTTTCAACGTATGGACTTACCTATGAAAAAGGGACATATTTTTACAGTCAAATGCTTCACGGAACACTGGCTCCCTTGGCCGATGATTTAGAGCTCAATATGTACCAACACGGTATCGAAACTCTCGAACAAGCCGGTTTTGAGCACTATGAAATATCCAACTTTTCACGTCCCGGTTATCGCTGCCGCCATAACGAAGGTTACTGGAAACTCCGAGGTCATTTTGCGGTCGGCGCCGGCGCATCACGATTTGTCTGCGGGACACGAGAGACGAATCATCGGAGTACAACGACATATATGAAAAGACTGCTCGCCGGTGAATCACCGGTAGCGTTTCGGGAACATTTATCCGCAGAGGCGTCTGCCCGCGAGGCAGTTGTATTTGGACTGCGACAGATCGATGGAATTGCGATTTCGGATTTTTACGAGTCCACAGGGTTTGATATTTTTAAGCTTTTAAAAACACCGCTTGATCGTTTTATTTATCAAGGCTTCTTGTCGCTCGAAGACAATCAATTGCGGTTAACCCGAAAGGGCTTGTATATAAGTGACTCTCTCTGGCCCGACTTTTTAATCGAGTAAAAATCAATCTAGAGTCTGAAGCTGCTCTTCTAATTCGTCGCGGGAAAGATATCTTGGTGATATTTTTTCTGTAACATCCTCACGAATACGACGGAGATGTCTTTTGTGATAGTCCGTAACCTCTTCCTCTAAGGTAGCAATCCAATGTGGGAGATCGAGGCCAGCGCCAGTGGGTTCTTGGGCGAGTTCGTCAATCTGTTCTACGAGCAGCGGGAAATATTCGCTTTGACAGCCGTTTTCATTCTCCATGCATTTCCTAACGAGAATTTTGGCGCGGCCTATATCAAGCGACTGGATGAAACGTTCCTCAATGCGATGTGCGATAGTCGATAGCCGCATTCCATATCGTTGTTCGAGGTCGCGCAACTTCTTGACTATCTCGTCTGCCGACTCTCTCGTCCGCTCAACCATTTCTAGCCGCCACGATTCGGCAGCGTCGACACGGCCATGGCGAAGTAGTATCTCATGGACTTGCAATGCTGGTATCAGATTCCAGGCAATACGATCATAACTCGACCGCAACCTCAACATGTCCAGAAACATATAAAGTAATTCGCCCTGGTCTGACTGTGTCGTCGTTCCGTTGTACTCTTTATATTCGCCGTAATTTTCCACGATTGCTTCTATTACAACTTGCAAGTGTGCAACAATTTTTCGTTTGTTTTCCTCCGTGTCCATTACGGAATAAATGGACCATTCAGCCTGTTCAGAGGATGCCATCTTTTCCTCTACCCACAGGGAAACTCCTCGATGGAGTATTGCACGGAGATTACCCAAGTGCAGAAATTCTTGGGTAAAGATATCATGACCATGAGCGCGGATAAAGTTTACCAACGCTTCCCATTTTTTGTCCGTATAAACCTTTTCTAAAATTGAAAGTCGCAGTGTTTGACTGTGCTCAATCCATAATTGGGCCGTTTGCTCCATCAATTGCTCAAGATAATCGATCAACAGCCTCTCATGGAGTTCGCATGTTTCAGATCTATTGTTAGGCATATCTTCGGACCATTGCCCAACGCTTAACACGATGGTAGAGATCAACCTCTGGTTCGCAATAAAAAATATTTGGTCGAATTCGGTCACACTTCCGGAACTTCCAAGTTGCGCTTTTTCTCTTTTTGCGCAAATACGAAGCAATGAGAGTGATTCCTGCAGAAGACCCATCCGTGGCAGAATATCTAACACCATTTTTATGTTTCGTTGGTGACCTTTCGTCTCGACGACGTTACGCAGGGCGCCTCCTCTTGCGAGCGGAACGTAAAGTAGATTTCGATTCGCGAGACCCTCCATAAACACAGCTACCCAATTCTTTACCTCGGTCTTATCACCTTGAAGCGCTGCTCGCATTAAACAGGCTACAGGATGGTCTTTTTCATTACCCGGATCTCCCGACGCAAGCGCCGCTGCGGTTAATAGTTGCGTGGTCTCCACATCGATCAAGTAAGCATCGATCACTCGTTCTATTAAAACCTCGTGGATTGCAAGGTTCCGATCATATTCCACGAGAGATTCCGATGTGGGTAGCGGTTGCGGGATATCGCATCGCTCTATCGATTTCAACAAATTCAATAGTGCCGTCTGCTGGTCTTCGGACTGATTTCGCCAATCTTGAAATCGATCGTGCAACGGAAGCTGGTTTTTACGACTTTCAGTTAGTGCGGTAGCAACCACATATTTCCATAGTCTCATTATTGTGACAAGAAACCCTAATCGTTCACTGATACGTCGTGCCTCTTCTGTAAGCCCGAAACTATCCGTTTCTGATCCCAAAATTTCTCCGTCGACGCCATCATCCGTGCTATCCCGATAAACAACCTCCTCGTATGCCGCCGAAAATACATCTTCCTCGGCGTCATCGACCGAATCAAAAGATTCTTCTTGCAGCGGAGAAACGGATTCGCCTAATTCCCATTTCGGAACATGTGCATAGTCTCCAGAATTAGCCTCAAGGAAATCAAAGAATTTCTCTACCATCAACCACACGCCAGCCTTATCTTCAGGCTGCGATGTGTCTAGATCAAGCATCACATCATTAAGCCACCGGTTGGCTATGACATGGAATAAGTCGCTGCCTTTCTGGAGGTTCACCTGATCGGAATGGCTAAGCCAATGCATTAACAAATGCATTGCAGCCACAAAGTCTTTACGATCAAGTAATGCATTAATAATTAACACATATCCTTTTGGTGAGCTAATCTTACCGACAAAAGGTCGCCAAAAACGCACATCACCGGACGTGGCTCCTGCTTGTTGCCATGCTGATAATGCCTTCGCTGCAATTTGTGCATCCGCACAAACGGCATCCCCCGATACTGATTCCACGGCGTTTACAAATTCAACTGCAAACTGATCCCACCAATTTGAGAACTGATTAAATGACTCTGAAATTGTCTCGACCGTCTCAACTGCCTCTTCCGAGGCAGCCAAACAGAGGCCGCGAGAAAACTGCGAAAAAATGCGATCGACCAGATCAACTAAGACGCCTACTCGGTGATCTGGAACACTGTTTTCCAGTGCCGGAAATAGGCTGAAATTTGAATCAAATCCTAAAATATTCCAGGGGTCGACAATCGCTCCACAATGAATTCCCCGCATAAACAATTCGACCAAGTCTTTCATCCGAGAGGCAAAATCAACACTTTTTCGATCGTGAAGCAAAGCCTCATTTTCAGAAAATATACATTCCAATTCACACCTGATCTTCGTGCTTGCTGCAGGTACAAATGAAATTTGTCGTTGTGCTGCTTCCGACTTGTTAATGCGTGCGTAAATCATCGCCAGATGCAGGTACTCCAACTGCTGTGCTCGCCGCCGTGAAAGTTGAGTGTTTAAGAAACGTCGTACACCGCCGAACGGTTGGTGAATCTCTTCCGCCTCAACCACTAGATTTTTTGAGAACACGTGAGGGTTAGTTTTTTCTACCTCAAGCAGGTGGTCATAAAATGCTTCGCGAAATGTGGCAATGACAGGTAGTAATTGCCCTAAAGAAACGTCCGAAGTGTAGGCATCTGGACCATTACCACTCACCGCTGACGCCATGAGCATCGTACCAGCTAAAGCTGCCGCTGATTCAAACAGCTTTTGGTCTTTCGTCTCTGGCTTGGCCCACGTGACGCGATCTAACAAAATATCAAGTGTTGTTTGCTGAATTACAAAACGCGAGTAAAAACCGCGGTTATCAACACTTAATGGATCCCAAAGTCCAAACTGGTAATTTGGCCGCTTGTTTACCGGGTGATCAAAATCATATGGACGCGGGTCGAAAGCCAATTCCTGCAGATTGTCTAGTTCAAACTGAGAAGCAATACAAATGCTTTGCGGTAATCCGCGAAGAATCACAACTGCTTCGCGGATGATCTCCGCATATATCCCATGCGCCGCACCGGCACCCTGCACATATAACGGAACCGGTCGACACCATTCGTGCGCGTAAGGTTCCATCTTTCGATCGTTTTCCAGCACAGCTACCGGACGATACCCAACATAGTCATTGAGTCTGTCAATGGTTGCATGCAGTTGATTTTCATTCCAGTTTGTTGATTGATTGATCTCAGCAAGGAAACATTCGAAAGCACGGCCAATAAAAAAGGGTCCATACAAACAGCTTTCCGATTGATGAAATAATAAGTCCGAATGAAACTTTAAATATTGAGGCAAGATTCGATCTTGAATATTGATCAATGCAAGAGACGCTTGATCATTATTTGCAAACGAGGAATTCTGCTGCTGAAGTGACTGCAGTCGCTCTTGAAGTAGGCTGGTTACACTTTTCCACAACGGGATATTCAAATCGCGATCAACAGCCGTGTGAACAATCTGCGTATCGCAATATTGGTAGAGCCTATTTAAGTGCTTAAAAAACTGCGGGTCGTGGCTGCCCGATGAAAAATTAAGGTAGCCTAAAACAGCCTGTATAGATTCCTCTGCTTCAGATAAGTTCACAGGCCGATTCATTGAGTAATTAAATTCTCGGTGTTCAATGTTGAAGCAATTTTTCAACGACTCTTTTTAAAGGTTGGCTCAGCGGCGGTCCACTTTGTAACTATTAATTGTCTACAGCACTTTTACACTGAGAGTGCATCCTCCATACAGCTTTCACCCGCGCTAGATGCCAAAATCGAGTAACGTGAGTCTCCCGCTACGCAGTCCCGCGAAGGGGTTTTGCACGCAAATTTTTACCCCGTCACAGTGGCTAAACCATTCATGTGCTGCACATTTTGACCCATTTGATGCTTTTCCTAAAAAATTAACTAGACCCCAATACAGGTTCCTTTTCGACTAGAATGAAAGTAGAGGTAAATTCCTCCCGTTCGAGGGAGGCTTTCTCAGAGTTTTTTAATTTGTTTGCGGACGCTTTGTTGAAAGTTTTTTCATGATAGTGACTCAACGAAACGTAGCGTGTTTCATTGCCTGTGCTGCGTTCCTCTTCATTGGTGTTTGCCATACTTCGGTCATTGCAGATGGCCTTATCGATAGCGGGCAATTGCAACGACAAGGATTAACGCGTCCCTGGTTTAATCAGGTTCAAATGGATGTTGGAAGAGATCGCGTTGAAAATGTGAACTTTGATGGAGAACTTCTTACAATTCAAACAAAACGGGGTGTGATTCAAACAATCGATGGAGAAACGGGAGAAACGCTCTGGGCGACCAATGTTAGTTCACCGGGACTTTTTACAAGTGCTGTCGGCATTGGCCCTGGTCATGCGGTGTTAGCAAACGGTTCTCATCTTCTTGTTTTTGACCGTAAAACTGGCAAACAAGTATGGTCGCGAAAATTATCGGGTGGGGTGATCGGCGCACCCGGTGTGAGCGATGATTTTGTTTTCGTTCCCAAAGTCGATGGTAATTTAGAAGTTTACTCGTTAGATAAGCCAAGAGCTTGGAGCGAAGTACGGTCTGTTTCCGACACGCAATTTCCCGTATGGAGATTTAACTCTCACGGCAAGACCATGGTACAGCCCACCATTTTTGATGGTATTTTTGGATGGTCCAATGACCGTGCAACATTTTACGTTGCTCGCATTAAACCGATGGAAATACTTTTTCGTCTCGAAACATTTGAGGACGTGGTAGTGCCGCCGGTAAAGATTGGCTCTTTCCTTTATGTTGTCTCAGCCGATGGCTATCTCTATAAAGTCAACACAAAAACAGGCGACATTCGCTGGCGATTCTCTACGGGAACTCCGTTGATTTATCGACCAATTGCACGTGATGGATTCGTCTACATCTCAACGCCTCAAGGCGGCCTATACCGAATTCTCGCTGATAAAGATGTCGCTCAAAAAGCAGGTTTGCTGGGCCGAGGCAATGACAATGAGCAAAACCCTAAAGTTTTACCTGGAAAGTCATCCATAGAAGAGGGGAATGAAGTTTGGTTCAACCCCGATATCGCTCGGGTTCTGTCGGTGACGCCGAAACGAATATTTGGTCTGGATAGGCGTGAAAATTTGCAGATTGTCGATACTGAAACCGGCCAATCGCTGGGCAACGTGCCCACCGAGGGTGTTTCGATACCGATTACCAACCCTCTCACCGATCGAATTTATCTGGCTTCGACCGATGGTTTAATCCAATGTATTGAATCGTTAACCAAAAACTCTGACAAAGAAGATAAACAGATTATCGCTAAACGTGACGGGGAAAAAGATACGGGCGAATCCGATCAGAAGGCTCAAGAAGAAGGAGATAACCCCTTTCAAGAAGAGGGTGCCACAAACTCTCCCGACGAGCCTGATACGCCAGAGGATGATTCAGACGATCCGTTTGAATTTTAAGTTTCGATGCCTATCCGACCAGGGCCTCACCACTGGTGAGTTCGACGGGCAGAGATTCGCTGAAATAATCGCATCTCCCGAGGCTCTGTGTACATATCACGTTATCTTGCGCGAACAATCCGCCGCATTAATCCAATCTGGCTACTTGACCAATTGCGTTTGCCGGTTTTAATCAAGATTCGCTTTTGCCCCCTTTCCTCCCTATCAACTCCCTCGAATCGAACCATGTCTGATCCTGTGATTGAACGTGCTCTAATAAGCGTTAGTGATAAAAAGGGGGTCGTCGAGATTGCGCGGGTACTCCAGGCGCGAAATATTGAAATTTTAAGCACTGGTGGAACGAAAAAATATCTCGAGAAGGCATCAATCAATGTGACCGACATTGCGTCCTACACCGAATTTCCGGAAATGATGGGCGGGCGACTGAAAACGCTTCATCCGCGTGTCCATGGTGGAATTCTTTGCCGTCACGATAGACCCGAAGAATTAGAATCGATGCAAGCGCAGGGAATTCTTAAAATTCCTCTCGTTATCGTCAACTTATATCCTTTCGAGGAGACCATTGCGCGGGAAGATGCAGACCTAGCATTGGCTATTGAAAATATTGATATCGGCGGACCAACAATGATTCGAGCCGCTGCAAAAAATTATCGATTCGCCACCGTTGTGACGTCGCACCAGCAATATGCTGAGGTTGCCGAACAGATCCAAAAGCAAGGTGCGACATCTCTTAACTTACGAAAAAACCTTGCCCTCGATGCATTTAAAAAAACAGCGTCCTATGATCGCGCGATTGCGAATTATCTGGTTGAGCAGGATTTTTCAAATATGGAAAGTGATTCCACACAGCAAGATGAAACTCTGCTGCCAGATAAAATTGAATTTTCACTAACACGCAAATTACAACTTCGCTATGGAGAAAATCCGCATCAGCAGGCTGCGCTCTATCAACGCATTAACCCTGAACCAGACTCTCTCGTTGCGGCTGAGAAACTTAATGGAAAAGAGCTTTCCTTCAACAATTTGCTCGATCTGGAGAGTGCCCTTCAGCTTGTGAAGCTTTTGCCAGAACCGTCAGCGGTGGTGATAAAACACAACAACCCATGTGGGGCGTCTTCCCAGCCGACACTCAAGCAGGCTGCCGAGAATGCCTTTGCGGGAGACCCTGAGAGTGCGTTCGGATCGGTGCTAGGATTCAATGCGGAAGTGGACGGTGAAACCGCAGAATTTCTCGTTGGCCCTGATAAATTTATTGAAGCAATCATCGCTCCATCTTTTTGCCAGGAAGCGATTGACATCCTTACCACGCGACCCAAGTGGAAGAATAACGTCCGTTTAATGCAAACGGGTCCGTTGCAGCCGAGCCAGTTGGTGCAAGATCTGCGGTCAATATCCGGGGGAATCCTCATTCAAGATGCAGATAACTGTGTCGATCAAGAAGCCAATTGGAAGGTAGTGACGGAACATGCCCCCAACGCCGATATAATGGCAGATCTTCAATTTGCTTGGACGATTGTCCGACAAGTAAAATCCAATGCGATTGTGGTTGCAAAAGAAAAAACACTCTGGGGTAGCGGAGCCGGACAAATGAGCCGGATTGACGCAGTTGAGATTGCTTTGAAAAAAGCGTCCGAAATGGCTGCCAATTCTGTGTTAGCAAGTGATGCGTTTTTCCCGTTTGCCGATTCGATTGCACAGGCAGAAAAAGCGGGAATTCAAGCGATCATTCAACCCGGGGGTTCGCGTAGAGATGCCGAGGTGATTGCGGCCTGTAACACCCATAAAATACCGATGATTTTTACTGGCACACGTCACTTCAAGCACTGAGGAGTGATACGAAGCGAATGGCTACCATTTTAGAAAAAATTGTCGCGACCAAACGAGCAGAAATAGCTGATTCGAAAGACAGAATTCCCCCTAATCAATTACATTCCGCAATTGAAAATGCGCCTCCACCCAGAAACTTTTTTGATGCTTTGGCGAATGTTGATGGCATTGCACTGATCGCAGAAATAAAAAAAGCAAGCCCTTCGGCGGGTGTAATTTGCGAACATTTTGACCCCCAACAGATTGCCGAGATTTACTGTGCGCACGGCGCGAGCTGTTTGAGCGTGCTTACCGATCGCAATTATTTTCAAGGTTCGCTTGAATATTTAATACAGGTACGAAGCAAAGTTAATGTTCCGATCCTTCGTAAAGATTTTATTTTGGACGAATATCAACTTTTCGAGGCGCGGGCTGCCGGTGCTGATGCGGTGTTGCTGATTGCCGAATGTCTTAATGATTGTGAACTTCGTAGCCTTTATCAGGCAACCATCGATCTAGAAATGTCGCCTCTCGTAGAAATATATGAAAAATCAAACCTCAGCCGCGTGCTTGAGATGGGAGCAACACTGATTGGCGTCAATAATCGCAACTTACACGACTTTTCGATTGATCTCGATCATGTTTTAGATCTCCGCACGGACATACCACCTGAGTGTCTCGTCGTGGGTGAAAGCGGTATCTGCACCCGACAAGACGTGTTGCGTCTGCAACAGGGAGGAGTGGATGCCATTTTAGTGGGTGAAACCTTAATGCGAAGCAAAGATATCGGCGGTGCAGTCGATCTACTTCTTGGAAACTGAGGGCCTTGGAAAAGGCTGCGGGCCCAAATGCAACCTTTATTCACAGCCCACAGCACTTGATGATCAAGGTGTTGCAATTTTCTGCTCTTGCGAGCCGGAGCGCAGCTTGAGACGTTCCTGAAGCGGTTCTACATTCAATGCCTGCTCTCGAACTGCTTCCAATGCACTAACGACCGCACCGATCCCCTGAATTGTCGTCACGCAGGGCACACCCCCAGAGACGCAGGCCGCCCTGATTTTTCCTTCATCAGTACGGGCACCCTTACCGCTGGGCGTATTCATAATCAGCTGAACATCTTCGTTGGCCAAATAGTCCAATAGGTTGGGATGTCCTTCTTGTAATTTTTTAACAACCTCAACATCGACACCTGCCTGTTGAAGATTCCTTGCGGTACCTGGGGTTGCCAGCAGATCGTAACCTAGATCTCGTAGTCGCTGAGCCAAGGAAACAATTTCTTCTTTATGTCGCTTCGATACACTGACAAAAATCTTACCTTTGTCGGGGACGACAACTCCAACCGCTAGCTGTCCTTTCGCAAACGCAGCAGGGAAAGTATCTGCCACACCCATGACTTCGCCCGTGCTCTTCATCTCAGGTCCGAGCACAATATCGACCCCGGCAAATTTTCGGAAGGGAAAAACACTTTCCTTTACGGAAAATTTATTCGGCTCGGGATCGGTGGCATAACCGAGATCTGCCAAACGAACAGCTTCACCTAGCACTTCCCCTGCCATAATTTTTGCCGCAATTTTAGCCGCCGGTAATCCTGTTGCTTTGGCAACAAAGGGAACCGTCCGACTTGCTCGGGGATTGGCTTCAATGACGTAAACACTCGGGGAGCCATCCTCGATCTTGACTGCGAACTGAATATTCATCAGCCCCCTGACTTTAAGTTCCCTGGCCATCGACTCCGAAGCTGCGCGGATTTCACCAACCACCTCGGCAGGTAGACTATAGGGTGGTAGCACACAAGCCGAATCGCCCGAGTGTACCCCTGCTTCCTCAATATGTTCCATCACGCCGGCGATAATTGCAGTTTTGCCGTCAAAAATGCAATCGACATCAACTTCGATGGCATCCTCCAAAAACCGATCAATCAGAACCGGTTGGCCGTCTGCCGCAATAAATGCTTCTTTGACGTAAAGTTCGAGTTGTGCCTCATCGTAGCAAATTTCCATGGCACGTCCGCCTAATACGTAACTAGGTCGAACTAGCACCGGGTAACCAATTTTTTCCGCTTCACGACGCGCTTGATCCATATTGCGCGCGATACCACTCGCGGGTTGCTTCAGACCCAATCGATTAAGGAGGGCCTGAAATTTTTCCCGATCCTCTGCTGCCTCGATTGTATCGACCGAAGTCCCAATAATGGGAACGCCAGCGTTATATAGGGCACGGGCTAAATTAAGAGGCGTCTGGCCTCCAAATTGCACAATAATTCCATCCGGTTGGACGCGATCACAGATATTCAACACATCTTCGGTGGTGAGCGGTTCAAAAAATAGCAAATCGCTCGTGTCATAATCGGTGCTGACAGTCTCGGGATTGGAATTTACCATCACCGACTGAATACCCAATTCTTGAAGTGCAAAACTTGCGTGGCAACAACAATAATCAAACTCAATGCCCTGCCCGATGCGATTCGGACCGCCACCCAAGATCATAATCCGCTTTTGATCTGGCGCTTTCTTTGGTGTCTCATCTTCCTGTTCATAAGTTGAATAGAAATAAGGTGTGTACGCTTCAAATTCGGCTCCACAAGTATCCACTGATTTAAAGGTTGCAATCACGCCGAGTTTTTTGCGATGCGCACGTACTTCCTCATCCGTGGAATGCCATAGTGTGGCCAATTGGCGATCGGAGAAACCGGCTTGCTTTGCACGACGCATAGAAGATTCATCTACCGAGCTAAGCGATCCAAGATCCTTTAATGCATCCTCCATGTGACAGAGTTCTGCAATCTGAGAAACAAACCAAGGATCAATGCCCGTAATCTCCGATATCTCTTCTTTGGACATACCTTCCTTGAGGGCATACCGGATGTACCAGATTCTTTCTTGATTTGGAGAGGCAAGTTTAATTCGAATCTCATCGGCAGAGGGTTGTTCTTTTGTGCCCCATAAATCACGACCGTCAACACCAATTCCAAACCGACCAACCTCTAAACCCCTG
>JAYZMM010000048.1:0-29076 GCA_036153155.1 Planctomycetota bacterium | reverse complement strand
CGGCTTGCGTCTGCTCGATAAAACTCGATGCGGAGTGAGTCTTCAATTGCATCTGCATTGGTCGGCACAAAGTAATCAACTTCCACCAAACCGTTGACCAACTCAATTCGAGTAATCACCGGAGTGTTGATGAGCTCATTGGCACCCGAGTCATCGTCAACAGAACCGTCTTCTACATCGTTGGGTGTAAATCCGTTTCGCCCCAGATCGATGCCCATCCCAGCATTCTCATAAAAGGCGTTCGTGTTGATTTGATTGATCGTTCCGTTCTCTACAGAGATTCCGTTCCCACCGTTGTAAGCGATAATGTTCTGGTCAGCACCCTCTTCGTCCTGCCCACCGATGAGATTCTGGCTACCTCCGTCCACCCAAATGCCATCGCCCCCATTACCGGCTTGTTGGCCTGCCGAATCAATTCCGATTTTGTTGCCCGAGATAATGTTACCGGTGCCCAGCACTCGGATACCGGAAAGCGCAAAATTCTGTATCGTCAAACCCTTGACTTGATTTCCATCCGAGAGAATTTCCAAACCATGGCTGTTGCCGGCAAACGATCCATCGATCACCACAGGAATTCCATTAACCCCGCCGATCAACTCGATCGGGCCGGTACCCTGAAGTGCTGGCAGGGCAGATTGGGGCTGGATCAGAAAAATGTCTGCAGCAGCATCACCACCCGGCAAATCCGAATTGAGATCGACAAAGCCGGGATCATTTTCAGAGAGGTCAAACTAAATCACACCGCCCTCCGGTCGTGACGCAACATCCTGCAACACATAACGGAGGGAGCCGATACCTGAATCACCGGTATGGGTGACCGCCAGCGATCGGTAATATCCGTGATAGGAATCCTGAACATTTGTAGACAGGGAAACATCAAAATCAGTGGTCGTGGCCGCAACGGTCACTTGTTGGGTCTGATCCCCCAAGGCAACAGTGCCGGTGTGTTCAAATTTCCAGATTTCCTGCGGATCGATCCGACCATCTTCGTCGAGGTCACCTTCAATAAATTGGCCCGAAAATACCGGATTTGCATTAGCGACCGCCACGTCAGCCAGCTCAACATCCCCTAAATTTTGAAGATAGTAGGAGATGCGGAACGATTCACCAACAATCAACTCCGGCACACTAGTATCGATTTCCGTGTCCCACACGGATGAGGCTACCCAGTCGACCACCGCACCGAAGTAACTGCCACTTGCGGTGCCGCTCACCTCGGTGCCGGTCAACGCATCACGCGCCGTGACCGCTGCGGAGAGTGTTTGCGATCCGGCCAGTGCCTCTGCCGTGTCGCTGTAGGTCCATGTCTCATTCACATCCAAGACGCCATCCGCGTTGGTGTCGCCACCGATATAAGTCGCACCACCAACCGCCACATCGCCAAGACCTGTGTTCCCGGTATTGTGCAGCGTGTAGTGGACCGTAAATTCGTTGCCGGCAACGGCAAGAATTTCATCGTCCTCTTCTCCACCCTCACCGGAAATTGCACTGTCGATTCCCATTGCCAGGGAGGGTAAGACTCCAAAATATCCTGCGGAAACTCCCGGGCTTAGCACCACATCAAATATTGGGTCAATCGCTCCGCAATATACCTGAGAAATATTCTGTCCGAGTTCTACCGATAAAGCAGCACTGAACTTCCATACCTCTCCTGGATCGAACAAATAATTATTATTCGAATCACCTACATTCGTATCTTGGGAAGTACGATGGGGTGTATATATGAAATCGTCTCTTGAATCATCCGGTGTCTGGTTATCACCAAATACCGTCGGCTGACTGAACACCACATTTTGTGTGTTGGTGATGTGCACTACGTGTGTTGCGGTTGTGCCCGAAAGAAGATAACCCGAAGAAGATTCCATTCCGCTGAAATCGTACAAGGCAGCCTCAATCCCCACGTCGAGCAGCGGCAAGTCATCGTCGATCAAGTCAAATGATGATTCGGCACTACGATAATGATCAGCCGAGGCGGTTAAAGCGATTGATTCCGCATCATAAGGCAAGGTGTTATCAATGATATCAACTGTGAATTCAGCTGATTGCGAGCCTGCTGGAATGAGTACCGTTTGAGGCACTTGAACTCGGGAATCCGCGCTGCATTGCAGCTGCACTATTAAGTCCTCAGTCACGGCACCACCTCGGGTGATGCTCGCAGTTAGGCTCGTTGAATTTTCTGCGATAACGTTGGGCACTGCGGAAATTTCAAGGCCATATTCTTCGTAAATTTCCCAAGGTTGATCCGTGAGAGGAATGCTGATACGGGAACCATCGGTTCCATTAATCACATCAAAGCCATCAATTCCAAAAAGATAATTGGTTTCTACGATAAATGAAAAATTGTCACCTAGGTTACTAAACGCGCCGCCATCACTAGCCTGAGAATTCCATGACCTAGTAAATAGCGTTAAATCAGACAAAGAGGTTTGCTCGAGCGGGTCATCTGACACCACAATGGTTGCAGCATCCAGGCCATTAATATCAAGAGAGACTGTCCCGCCATCGGCGTCTTGTGGCGCATCAACTAAGACAACCAGTCCGAGTTGTTGATCCAGATCTTCGTGGAATAGAAAAGTTATCCGGTTTGACGCTTCGTAACCGGTGTTTGACGCCGCACTGTGTACGGTGTTGTAGCCATAAAAGGTAATCAGGTCGTTGCCACTGATAACGGGTGCGACCGGAGCAGTCATTTCACCCTGGGCAACCACAAACTGTGGGTCATGAATGTCGAGTGCCGCCGCATCGCCCACATCATTGGTCGTCAGCAGTCGCCGTGGCTCTAGCGGCTCGAGCAGCAAAGACATGTGGTCCAAACGGCGCGCAGCGGGAGACGGTTGCCTCCGACTGGTCCGATTTCCACCACGACGCAAATACATCGACTCTCCTATATGATCCAATTGTATTTTTAAGCGTGAATTCTGCCAAGAATTTGGTTACATAGACCCCCCTCTAAAGGGGTATTTTTACCGGCGACTGGCAGAATATTCATTACGAACCATTCTACTGAGCGGCAAAATATAGGTCGAACTGCCATCAATCCTGCAAAAGCTGCTGAAAGTCTTTGTTCCGGAGCAACGGAACAAATGCACGGTCAGAGCGAATAAGCTGGGTATTCGGCAGACCGCGTTGCTTCGCTTCTCGAAGCAGATCAACCGCTCGCTTGGCACGTTGCTCGGCAAGCACTGAATCAAGCTTTTCCTGTTCTGCAATTTCAGCACACAGTGCATAGATGCCGGCCGCGCTGAAAAGCACCTGCCATGCTTCTCGATTTTTCATCGTCGCTGCGAGTGCAACGGCCGCCTGGGCATCTTTAATGGCACCTTGATCTTCGCCAAGCATAGCTTGGGCAAAGCCCCGACCATTATGCGCTTCCGCCTGCTGTCTGTCGGTAAGTTGATGACGACTAAGCAATGCGTCAAACTGATTACGCACCGAGACCATATCGGTCAACTGAGTCCAACCTAAACGCAAACGGAGTCGCGGATCCGCGTACCCATATTCCAATGCACGAAGATAATCCGTCTGTGCATCTTCATTTTTCTGATTATACGACTTTAAATCACCCAACATTTTATAGAGATCTGCAAGCCGATCGCTTCCCAAAAGATCGATCAGCGCATCAACCGAACTACTATCGGCAACACTCTGTAGATCATTGATAGCGCCGAGACTTGAACCCACCAACTCGGCCACGTCAGCTTGCTTGCGTTTTGCTTGCATCTCCTGCTGCCAGAGGTGATAACGAACCCGACCTCGTCCAAACCTCGCATCCACTGCCCCCGGAGCGATCCGCAGTGCTCGGTCAAAGTGTTTCTCTGCGCGTTCTAATTTTTCGATCGCTTGCTCTGCCTTTCCCAATGTGCCATCCCGAATCGCCTGACGTTCAATTAGGGTGCCCAACCAGCGTTGATTTTCCCAAGAATTTGGTGCAATTCGCTGTGCCTGTAGCAGGTCCTGAAGCGCCGCCTCAAATTCACCACTTTCCATTCGCACCTTCGCGAGGCCTCGCAAAGCTCTGACATTTCGTGGAAACTCATCGAGTGCCTCGGTATAAGAAGCAATTGATAAATCTCGCTCCTGCGCGGCCTTTTGCTTGCCTTCCATGCCGCCACGCGCCGCCAGAAATCGTGCTTTTTCTGCATGGGCTTCACCGATATTCACTATTGTTTCAACCAATGGTTTTTTATCGAACGACTGCTTAAATTCGGCAATCGCCTGATCAAGAAACTTTCCTTTTTTCTGTAGCTCCTGGACCGTTGCTTGTGAATCATCGATCTGCGCAGCCTGCTTGAGTCGTGTTAGGCCGCGAGCCTGAAATACATAATAATCATCCGGATCTTTGGACTGTGCCTGCAAAAGCTCATCGAGTGCTCCTCCTTCACCCTCAATTTTCCCGAGACTGCCGAGCAGCAATGCCTTTAGCGCGTATGGTTGCGATTCCTGTCCCCGAAGGCGAATCGCCTGGTCGGCATATTCAACCCCGCGTGGGATGACATCGCGACGTGCAAATCCCAGCAGGTAATGAAGGTAGGCGAGTTGAAGATGCACGAAATAATCGTCCGGTTTCGCTTGCAGCGCTGTTTTTAATATTTCGATGGCGGTGAGAATGTCACCATCCTGGCGAGCCAGAATACTTTGCAGCATCCAATCAATCACAGCATTCGGAACCAACTCTTCCAATCGAACCTGTTCGCTTTTTTTAAGCTCCAACTCTCCGAGCGCGCGATAGAGATCGACACGCATGCGGCAAATTGCCCAATGCGGCCCCGCTAATGCTTCCGCTTCGTTGAGCAGGCGAATCGCATCCCGACGACTTTCATCTTTTTTGTCTGTAGCTGAACCCAGATCTTCTGCGCGGGCAAGTAAAACCAAAGCCTCAGCCATCGCTTCGCGGAATGCTTGAACATCCTTAGAATCAATTCCCTCGGTGGCATTGTCATTTGTTTGGTCAAGTCGCGACTGCCAACCGCTGGATAGATACATATTGCGGATATCCTGCCCCAATGCCTGGGCGGCAGCGAAATCTGTGCCGAAAGCATCGGCGCGAAGGTCATCGATTTTGGATTCGACTGTAGTAGAGATATCTTTGAATTGTTTCCGCGTCGCCATCACATCGTCAATTTTTTCGCGTCGATCGCGCGTTTCCGCATAAAGGGTACGCAAAGCCACTCGCTGCTCTGCCAGGCCTTCGGCCGCTCTAAAAAATCCCTGCGCCTTCGCATATTCCCCCTCATCCAGTGCAGCCTCGCCCTCGGAAACCTTTTCTTGGACTTTTTTAAGCGCGGTGCGATCTTTCCGCCCCTCGCTCTCAGACCACACCGTCAGTCCGACCAATACCGTGACTAGTAACGCGGAAACAGTGCTCACTGCAACCTTGTGATGTCTGGCAACCCTTGCCGCCTGCTGTAGCAACGGTTCCCGATAGACTGATACAGGCTCATCTGCCAAATAACGCTGAACATCACTTGCTAAATCGCCCGCTGAGGGATAGCGATCCTCTGGAGCCAATGCCATCGCCTTCAAGCAAATTGACTCCAGGGCTGGTGGCACTCCCCTGGCAACTTCGCGTGGCGGTTTAAAATCACCCTGACAGACTTGTTCTAAAGCAGTCTCTCCCTGAAAAGGAAAAAGACCTGTGAGCAATCGATAAAGCGTCGCACCTAAACTGTAGATATCGCTGCACGGGCCGACACCTTCATTCGTACCTGTCGCCTGCTCAGGACTCATATACGCGGGTGTCCCCACCACCGATCCCGGAAGTGTGGTACTGGCGTTACGGATCCGTACAGGTCGCGAGGCCTCCTTACTATCGCCGCCGACGATGTCCTCTTCATCAACTCGTTTTGCCAGACCCCAATCGACAACCAGCGTCTCATCATAAGGGCCAAGCATAATATTATCGGGCTTAATGTCGCGGTGAATCACGCCCCGATCGTGGGCATAATTAATAACGTGACAGACATCCACAAACTGATCGAGCAGCTTGCGAAACGCGAGTCGCTTTTCTCCTGGATTCATTCCAGATGATTCACTGCGGTGGTATCGCGCAATCGCTTTGGAGAGCGTCTCTCCTTCAATAAACCGCATCGCATAATAAAGCTGGCCATCTTCGTACTGACCCAAGCCGTAAACAGGCACAATACCCGGGTGCTCAAGGGCCCCAGTGATCCGCGCTTCTTGGGCAAATCGCTCGCGGCTACTGTGCACGTTCGCGTAACGGGGCTTAATCTCTTTAAGTGCTACCTCACGGGGTAACTCTCGATCGACCGCGACATGAATCTCTCCTAAACCACCTTTATCATGGAACCGAACTTTTCTGAATCGAAGAGCCTGTGGATCGGACGAAGGTTGATAAACTTCGCTGCTCGCATCAGGGGCACCCAATATCACTTCAGAAGGGGTTGCCCAAAGGGATGGAGGCTCATTAGTCAACTCGGTGATGTGTTCTTCAGAGGGGGTATGATCGAGAGTTGCCTGCATGCTTTGATCGGTATCTTCGCCCGGTTGGTCAGCAGCACTCGGTGGCAAATCATAGGTTGCAGCAACCGATTTTTTTTCATGTATTATTGCCTCCAGTTCCGCAGCTTGATCAGCCGAGAGCATACCGCACTGCCGAAGCACATCTTGCAAAGATTGCTCTTCATCGTCCGCCCAAAGACTGGCAGCGCGAATCAGATCGTCCGGGGAGATCATCTGCCGCTGAACTGCCAGGATGCCGAAAAGCAGATTTTGATCCAATTTAACACCACACCATGCTGCACATTGAGGAGCGTCAGGACCACAATCGTAACCAACGAAAGCGATCACATAAATTGCATCTCTCAGTATCGCATTCTACAGAGTTCTCTACCAGACCTTGATGGCGAAATAGAGAAATCACTCCGATATCGCTATTCGGTTTCGTAACCGACAGGGCCGATCAGACCATCATTGGAATGCAGCGGTAAATTTTCACCACTGATTCCAATCGACCAGGGCGTCGACGGATCATTCGTTTGACCCGTACCGAGGGGAAGCGATTCGGGGGCGAGTGGAGTTGGCTGAGGAAAGGGATTTGGATCAACAACCTCGTGTGCGTTCACCTCCGGCAAGAATGCATCATAGGCCGTATTTGGCGTTACGGTTTCAATCGGCCCCGCACACCGATAGGGCGTCTCCAAATGCCCGCGACAAAATAATGCTTTCGAAGAGGAGGTTGTCGAATTCAATCCGGGACCGGACGAGCAAACCTGATGCGGATCGATGGGCTCGACCAATTGGGGCGTTACGGTGATCAATAATTCAATCTCATTCTCCCTGGATGCCACGTGTCGAAACGGCATGCCGAGGTATGGGATATCCGCAAGAAAGGGAACCCCTCGGCGTTCCGCTTGCACGCGATTCTGGATTAAACCAGCTAAGGCAAACGTTTGCCCAGCACGCATTTCAACTCCCGTATCGACCTGTCGCACATTGAGGCTCGGTACACGATGTTTGCCCAACTTCGTCTTGGCTTGTGTATCAATTTCACTTATACGCGGGCGGATTTCCAAACGAACGCGTTGGTCCTCAAGCACCCGAGGAACAAAATCTATTTCCATTCCGTAAGGCTTGTACTCAATGGAATTTGTCCCCATGGCACCCGCCACGAGAACAGGAAATTCACCGCCGGCACGAAAACTTGCACTCCTTCCACTGATTGCAACCAACGTCGGCTCGGCCAGGACTTTGGCCAAATCATGCTCTCGAAGCGTGTCTAGAAAACCGTGTCCGCCAACCCCGTCACCCACAATTCCGCACCGCAAATCAAAGCCTAACGCGCGTAGTTTGGTTCGCGACACTTCCATCACACGAACATGCAATAAAACCTGTCGGGGATTACGGAGTTTGATATTCTGTAAAACGCGAGGGTAGAAATCTTCAGCAATGGCGACGATCTGATCCACATGCTCTTCAGCCTGAACATCACCGCTGAGCATCACGCCGCCCGAATAAGGCGTGACTTTGAGGTTCGCCTGCGGAAATTGTGCGCCCAATACGAATTCCAATTCGACCGTGCTCGGAATAACAACCACTTCGAGAGTGCGTGTGCGATTCTGGTTATCAAAGATGCGGACATAGCCCAGTCCAGGCTCTTTGCCGAACAATTGCAAACTCTGCGGATCAGGCTGGGAAACTTCGATGATTTCCGGATGTGAAGTTTCGGTACGGACAAGCGGTTCCGTAAAAGAAAGAGTTCGTGTCTCCTTCGCGCGAAGTTCGAGCCGCTTTGATGACGAAGAACGGCTTGGTGATAAGACAATCGACTCTTTGTCCCCATAATCCGATGCAGTGGCAATCACGGGCAGGGATATTGTGATACACGCTCCGATCCAGAGTGGAATCAGCGCCTTTGCGAGAGACACACGGAAGAATTGCGAGAACTGCGGCAATGAACGCATACGCCACCCTGAAAAATTATCGCTCTGGAGAATCGAATGAAAAGCAAAAACGTCGCGGTTTTGTGACATCTCCTGCGGTTGTATTCGGCATTTTCAGCAGATGATCTCCAGACTCGACAGACCAATCCGTAGGCCCGCAGACGACTAAGATGACATACGCAAGCGTTGCTTTAACTTGCACGTTAGAGCGGGTAAACAAGGAGGACTTTTCGTGCGAAACTTTGCATCCCCGTCCATATCAACGATAGCAACACTATAGCGATAGCAGTACTGGCATTCATGAATCTGTCCCCGCATGGGGTGGTCCCGACGTTATGGGACTCGAGATAAAATAATGCGTGAGCCAAAGCGAACCAATTGCAACGGGCAAGACAATCCAGATCGGTATGCCGAATCCAATTGGAATCGTTCCAGCAACGACAGATACGAAAGCCGCCAATAGCGCATAAGGTGCTTGTGTCCATACATGCGCCATATGGTCACAGCCACTGGCCCGACTTGAAAGAATGGTCGTATCAGATAGCGGTGAACAGTGATCGCCAAAAATAGAACCCGCCAAAACGCCACCCACGGTGGCCGAAAAAATGGGCGTGTGCAAAATTTCTTCTCCGCCACCGCCGAGTATTTTCCAAGTCAAGGGAATCACCAAGGGCACCAGAATACTCATGGTTCCCCAACTCGTCCCCGTGCAATAAGCAACAACGGAAGCGAGAAGAAAAACCAAGGTCGGCAACCATGCTGGAGCAACGGAATTTCCCAAAAGACTTGCCAAGTAAATTGATGTACCGAGTCGTTCACCGGAATCGCCAGGACTTGTTAAATCCGCCAGTGTCCAGGCAAGCCATAAGACAACCAGTGCTGCGGACATCATCTTGAAACCTCTCCAAGCCCAACTAAAAATTTCGCTCACTGTCCCAATTTTGCCGAACCAACTTAAGAGTGCTGCCGTCAGACAACCAGCAAGAGATGCCCAAACGAGTGAGCCATATGCATCCCCTGCACCGACCACCTCCCACCAACTTGAATGCTTATCTGACTCTAAGAGCCCCGTAATCATTAGGGTTAGCACAAGCACAAACAGCAGGACGCCAATGGATGCTAATGCTAGAACAACGCGACCATTGCCACCGGAGTGCTGTTCTGGCGCGGCCATCGGGGATGAAATATTGCTTGCATCTCTTTGATCTAATTCTCTATTTTCCGTAAATGCCTGCTTCTCCGCTTTCCACATCGGGCCAAAATCTTTTCCACTGCATGCCACAATTCCAACCAATATTAATGCCAGCAGCGGATAAAAACGATACAAAATTGTTTTGACAAAAATAAAGAATGCCAGCCCACTAGAATCATGAACATCGATCTGCTGAAGACCCGTGCCGATAAAGTTCACTTCACCCGCGACCCAGGTGGAAATAAGAGCAAGCCCTGCGACCGGTGCGGCAGTAGAGTCGACAATGTACGCCAGTTTTTCCCTTGAAATTTTTAACCGATCTGTGACTGGTTGAAATGTTGTTCCCAGCAGAAGCGTATTGGCGTAATCGTCAAAAAAAATAATCAAGCCGGCAAGCCAAGTAAACATTTGTCCGCGACGACGGCTACTGGCAAAGGGCTCAAGAAGTAAAACCAGCGAACGCATGCCACCGCTCGAATGAATTACACCCACCATGCCACCTACCAAGAGTGTGAATGCAAAGACCTGTAAATGTTCAACCTTCAAAAGACTGTTAAACAGATCTTCACTGACGCAACGGACCACCGCCGTCAGCGGGTTGCCCGATGAAAGTATGAGACAGGCTGCGAAAACGCCCACAAATAATGAAAGAATAATCCGTCTGGTAAGCATCGCGAGCAATACCGCAATCAGAGGCGGAACTACACTCCAATATCCGTAGTGTTCGATCGACGCCATAAGCTACCCACTTTGCCCTCTCAAGCGGCACGTTCAATCCTACGATTGCAGCAACCGCTCGCGTAGCGCATCGGCAACAATTGGGGGAACAAACTGCTCCAGTTCATCCTGACCGGCAAGCGCTGCAATCTGCTTAATTAGAGAACTGGAAATGTGCGCGTATTCCTCTCCCGACATGAGAAAAATAGTTTCAATATCGGGGGCCAACTTTCGATTCGCCAACGACATCGTGAATTCTGCTTCCATATCAGAAAGGGAACGTACGCCTCGAACCATCACACGGGCATTGCAATGCTTCACAAAATCGACTGCAAGCCCATCGAAGGCAAGAATTTCCACGTTGTTTAAGTCGGAAGTTGCATGCCGTACTAAATGAATTCTATCTTCAACAGAAAACAGAGGTTCTTTTTCTACATTCAGACCGATGCCGATAATCAAACGATCTACCAGACGACTACATCGCTCAATCACATTCAGATGCCCGAGCGTAATCGGGTCGAATGAACCTGTGTAGACAGCGGCATGCAAATCGACTTGAGGCACTTGCGACATAGTAAAAGCAATTTATAAATAAATGCTGGTATGAACAACCGCCATATACCCACTCCGGAGAATCCGTAGCTGTTGCATAAAAAGCAAATGAATCCAAAACCTGCCTTGAACCATTGCATGTGGCGTCCACGGGTGCTGGAAAATATCTATGAATGGAGCCGTTGCGTGGTGGAAAAAGTGTTTTCGGTTGGACTATACTCGAGATTCTAGAATTTGTTCTTCGCACCACTCCTCAACGAATCCTCAACGAAAAATTAACATTTACGATGAAACCGCTTTGCTTTTCTGGAATGATTTTTGGCGCTTTTGTTGTCCTCCTTTTCGGATTGGATCTGGCCATTAAACTTCCCTTTGGCAGGCCGAGTTGGATCCTGAATACTGGTTTTATCATCATGGGCGGCATCTTGATCTACACGGGCTGGGCAACCCAAAAAGAACAGCGATAACATTGCGTGCCTGATCTTACATCGATAAACCGTCAAGACTATTTTGAGCCCAAAATGGCTTCTCGGACACCGCTGACCACGTTGGACGATGCATCTTAGACCGTTACAATATGGTCAGCGAAAAAACTGCGTGGGGAAGCCTTGCATTTTGCTCGATTCATGAAAGGTTTTGCATGTTAAAAAAAATCTACCCGGCGATGGCAATTTTTCTGGGCATCCTCTTGGGATCTGTATGCACGCTGCTGATGTCCCATGCCTTACGTAGCGATTCGGTAATCATCGGTCTGCCGCACGGTGTAAATGCCTCAACAGCATCTGGAAATGATGGCTTCAGTGTGGCAACCGGACAAATTGATGAAAACGTGGAAGGTCTTTTTCTGCTTGATGGGCTCACAGGTGATTTGACATGCAATGTCATCAGCATTTTCAATGGCAAGTTTTTTGCCCGCATGCATCACAATGTGCTCAATGATCTAAATTTGGATAATGATAAAAATACGCGATTGTTAATGGTTACCGGAAGGTGGAGTTTTCGGAGCCAAAGCGGGCAGATGCGACCCTCCGATTCGTTGGTTTATGTAGTGGATTCATCAAGTGGGAATTACGCGGCTTATGCCGTGCCCTGGAATAAACTTATCTCGAACAAAGGGAGACAAGGGACACACGTAGCCGAGATCAAACTTCTAGATAAGGGCACAGCCCGCGATCCCAACGCGAATTGACGAGGGCAATCCGAACCATCAACAACGTGTAAATTCATGGTTCGGGTCATCGCTGTCGCTTCTTTTATTGCGGCCGCGCGCCTAGAGAGCCTACGACTGCTGCAACTGTGTTGTGTGCTGGTGAATAGCTGCCACGACACCCTCCATCGTAAACACTTTAGCTTCAACCGTCGGCTCATGTCCCAGTTCGCGTAACACTGCCGAGGTGATCGGGCTGATGCTTGCCAAGCGGACGTGTTGCAAGGCAGGACCAAAAAGTGAAACGAGTGAGCGGGCAATCGCGGAACTTGTCACCGTTACCCAGTCGATCTGCTGGTTCGCCATGGCTTCGGTAATGTCAGGGTCTACTTCTGTTACATCCGTGCTCTCATAGACGATCACCTGATCAACTGTGGCACCTGCTTTGCGCAAGGTTTCCGCCAATACCTCGCGGCCTCGATTGGCTCGCGCGAGCAAAAATTGATCGCCTTTTTCCGCCTCCAAGATCGCTGCCAATTCCTCTGCAGAATAGATGTCCGGTTGTCGATCTACCTTCAAGCGATAGCTTTCTACTGCTGCAGTGGTTTGCGGACCAATTGCCGCCAAACGGATATTTCCTAGGCGTCGCAGATCTCCGACGATTTCGCAGAATCGTTCAAAGAAGAAATGAACGCCATTGACACTTGAAAACACAAGCCAATCATACTTCTCAATGCTGCCGATCGCCGCATCTACATCCTCCCACTCTATTGGAGCAGTAATTTTTATGGCCGGTTGCAGAAGACAGCCCGCACCAAGTTCCGTCAGCATCCTCGATAGAGGGAGTGCCTGGGTGCGAGGTCGCGTGATCAAGATGGTCTGCCCTAGAAGTGGTTTCTGAGTAAACCAGCACGACAGGGACCCTGTCTGAGCAGCGTAGTCTACCAGCACGACTGCGGGTGGACGTAACTTTTGTCGGGATAATTCAGCAGCGACTTCTTCAAGCGTGCAATAAATTGCTTGCTGATCAGACATTGAACACCGGCGCACGATAGCAACGGGGGTTTTGGGATCCCTGCCTGCCTCGATCAAACTCTTTGTCCAAATGGGGGCAGTCGTTACACCCATGTAAAAAATCAGCGTTCCGGGAAATTTTGCGAGCGACGGAAAATCGATCTTGGGATCGCTTACCGTTTCCTGCTCGTGCCCCGTAACCATGGCCACGGCGGAAGCGTGTTTTCGATGGGTCATAAAAACACCCGCGTAGCTCGGCGCTGCCAGAGCAGCAGAAATTCCCGGAACGACCTCCCAGGCGATGCCCGCCGCATTAAGCGATTCCACCTCCTCAGCGAGTCGCCCGAAGACGCCCGGATCACCACCCTTTAGGCGGATGACCTTTTTACCTTGACGCGCATAATCGACCATTTTCTGATTAATTTCCGCCTGGGTCCAAATCCGTCCGCGTCCATGTCTGCCCAAACAGATTTGCTCGGCAGTCTCAGGAACCGGTTCGAGAATCAGTGGATTCACAAGAAAGTCATAGAGGACTACATCCGCTTGCTTGAGCAGGTCAAACCCACGCACTGTGATCAAACCGGGATCCCCAGGACCGGCGCCGACAAGATAAACACGCCCATCCTCAGGAGATGTCATTTGACGGTTTACACCACTACCCGCCTTTTCGCTTTTTGTTATCCACTGATTCATGTTCTTGATTATAAGGGCTCACCGTTCCTTTACGGAGTACCTTATCGACTGCTGGCTCACTCGAAAAGCGATTAAGATTCTGAATCTTATCGTCACTCTTCTAAATGCGCGACAGTTTACTGCACATTGTCTCCACACATATTCGTGTTAAAATTAAGTTTGGCGAACTTCGAAATATCCCCAATCTTTTGGGCATCTTTACCTTCTAGCTCAAATCAAAATCCGATGGCAAAACAACAAGCCGCCAAGCCAGACGCGGGGCAACAGGATTCGCTCGCTGAGCAGAAGGACGACACTCCGGTTCTTCAGCCAATCTCTCCCAAAAAAAGAGGTCAGTTACAAAAATGCTTTGAGCATGGTAGCAAACTATCGGCGAAAGGCGAGTTTGACTACGCAGACGCAATGTTCCGCCAATGCGTTGCTGGCGATCCGGCAAATTTGATCTACACGCAGAACTTGCTGACCAACCTAAAAAAGAAATACAACAACAATAAAAAAGGGGCTCGGATGGCGAGCCTGCGTACTGCCGGACCGAAGGCTCGGATGAAAAAAGCACAGGTGAAAAAAAATTGGGTTGAACTGATAAAAGCAGGCTTGGAATGCTTGCACTTCAACCCTTGGGACGGCACCGTGTTAGGCGAAATCGCCAAAGCGTGTGAGGCGCTGGAAATCCCTGAGTCTCAAATTGAGTATCTCAAAATCGCGTTGGAGGGTGATCTGAAAAATATCGGTTTAAACCGTTCGGCAGCAAATGCCTTTGCCAAGATTGCTCAATTTGATGAAGCAATTGCTTGTCTCGAGAGGATTGCGGCTCAGCGACCGAACGACCAGGAAGTAGCGCGTGAAATCAGTCAAATGACGGTCAATAAAACGATCCACCGAGGAGGCTACGATCACGCAGAGACATCACTGGATGTTAGTGTCGAAAAACAGGCTCAAGAAAAGCTGACTGGTGGCGCGCTCGAACTTTCCGAAGAACAGCAATTACGCCGTGAAATCCGACGGCATCCTGAAGAGGTCACCAATTACATAAATCTTTCAGATTACTTCTTTAAACTTGAAGATTTTGAAGCCGCCGAACAGATTATGACAGAGGGTGTCGAGGCCACCGGAGCTGTTCGGGCAACGGAGGAACTTGAAGATATCCAGCTACATCGCACACGACTGGAGTTGCTTCGGGCCAAAAAACGTGCAAAAGAAACCCAGAAACCAGACGATGCAAATCTCTATAAACGAATGAAAGAGGAACTCAATAAAAGAGAACTTTCAATTTTTGCATCTCGCTCAGAACGTTACCCGGGGGATTTAAAAATCAAATACGAACTCGGATTACGGCTCAAACGAGCTGGCAACTTCGAGCAAGCAATTAAAGAATTTCAGCAGGCCCGCAATGACATGGACAGAGCAGCGGTCGCCAGCTTAGAGACCGGCGAATGCTTTCAGCAAATTCGGCAGACGCGGCTCGCGCTCGATGCCTATGAGATGGCAATTGATCATTGCACTTCCAGTTCCGATGAGGAGACGAAAAAAATTGCCCTCTATCGTGCGGGATGGCTTCACATGAAATTAAGGGATAACAAGCAGGCACAAGCGTTTTTCTCGCAACTCGCGAGTATTGACTTCGGTTTCCGTGATGTTTCATCGCTTCTCGATGAGGTTTCTAAAAAACTCGATCATGACACGACGGGTTCTTAAGCTCGGCACAAAGGCAGGTCAGAAAGGTGGTTTTCTGCTTTAGGGGTGCCTAGACAGGAGTCGCCCGAAAGGTGAAGATGATGGGCTACGCTGACTGTGTTCGCAGTCTCGTCGCATGCCCCGAATTTCCTTTTGTTCTAATAACGCTCAATCAATTATGCCCAATACAAACAGTGCAAAGAAACGTCTTCGACAAAATAAAAAAAGACGGATTCATAACAAAGCAATCAAGAGTTCTCTTAAGACGCAATTGCGCAAGGTTCACGAAGCGGTTGAAGGAGATGATGCCGACGCACGCGATGGTGCTTTCCGAGCTGCCGTGACCAGCCTCGATCAAGCCGCCGCCAAAAACATTATCCACCGCAACGCCGCTGCGCGACTCAAGTCTCGACTCTCTGCAAAAGTCAAAGCAGCGAAAACCAACGCCTAAGCACCCAGGGCGTGGTCACCCGAAATACGATTTTAGTTAACCTCGGGACTACCGTGAATGTCGTCGCGATTCAGATGGCGACGCAAAAAAGTTGCTCGGGCAACATTACGATCAGCTGTGTCGAGTTCTGTCCCACTGATTTTCTGTAAGTGCGCGGGCTGAGTTTGAATGAATAACTCGTTGACTTGGCCCATTCCCAGTTCCGGAAGCAGACCGAGTTCTACTCCCATCCGAATGCTCGACAAGAGATGCATCGTTTCTTCACTGCTGATTGTCTGCGCGGTCGAGAGGATACCATATGCTCGACTGACTTTATCATGCAAATTTTCATGGCTCTCTTTTTGCAAAAAATCTCGTGCTCTTCGTTCGTAGTCAATGAGCACAGGAACAACGTCGCCGACTTGAGTGACCAACTCCTCTTCCGATTTTCCTAGGGTAATTTGATTGCTGATCTGATAAAAATCACCCATCGCCTGAGAGCCCTCACCATAAAGGCCACGTACGGCAAGGCTAATCTTGTGCAGACTCCGGAAAACCTTTTCGATTTGCCGGGTGATCACGAGAGCCGGAAGGTGTAGCATCACACTTACTCGCATGCCGGTTCCGACATTGGTCGGACATGCGGTGAGATAACCCAAGCGGGAATGAAAAGCATACGCTGTTCGTTCCTCAAGCTGATCGTCAATTTCATTGATCCGATCCCAGGCAGCTGCTAAGTCGAAGCCACTGTGCATCACCTGAATCCGTAGATGATCTTCTTCATTAATCATCAAACTTGTCCGTTCACCCGCGTCAATCGCCACACCACGCGCGCCTTCACTCTCTGCATGCTCTCGGCTGATAAGTTGCCGCTCGACCAGAAACTGGCGGTCGATACCATCGAGTTCGTTGACATCTAGATAAGCGAGCGACCCGCGCTGGCTGACATCTGTCACTGTTTTGCGAAGCGTCTTTTCAATTTCCGACCGATCCAATTCGGTCGCTTTGCTGATGAACGGATAGTCTGTGAGATTACGAGCAAGGCGAATGCGACTACTCACCACGATGTCAGACTCGGGCCCCTCCCCTTTCAGCCACTCACCACTTTTTTCCGCCATGTCATCCAGATTCACCGGACTCATTCCCCGCTTACTTCATCTTCAATTTGTCGGATTTGATCTCTCAACTCCGATGCCTTTTCATATTGTTCGCTCGATACAGCCTCTTTCATCTCTCGACGAAGTCGGATCATTTCCATCTGCCGCTCGCTCGCCGTCGCTGATCGTTGTGGACATTTACCGACATGCTCGGTTTCTCCATGAATGTTCAAAAGGAGTTGGTCCAATTCGCCTGCAAAACATGTGTAATCATGTGGACAGCCAAAACGTCCCTGGTTTCGGAATTCATAAAACGTGATGCCGCAGACGGGACAAGCTCGCTGATCAAGCCGTGCTAGATCTTCGGCAGTTTGCCCGACGGTCATCTTATGTGCCAGCACGCTTGCTAAACTCGGCGCGGCTGTTTGATCCTGATCATTCGTTTGCAGATACTCGCGGGCATGCTCCTCACATAGATGCAGTTCCTGGGGCTTTCCAGCTGCCAACTCCGTGATATGAAATGTCGCAGTCTTTTCGCAATTCTGACACTGCATGATCAACCTAAGGGAATTTATGAAATAACAACTGGGCGTGGACAAGTCGAAGCCGACGAACGTCCGACACAAATACCCGAGATGGGAAAAGTGCTTGAAACCCAGCGAGAGACCGCTTGCCGGATTCTAGCAGCAGGGGCCAAGGTGTCAATATCGAGAGTTATCGCCAGCAAAGCGATCTGAACCGAACGCTCAATTGACCGTATTGACCAGTCGGTATTTTACAAGCGTAAGAAAGACCTTTAGGATGGAAGCCGTGAAAACTCACCTCGAGTTCGTCTAAAATTTTCTACAGCTAAACCTCAGGTCACATAAAATACCAATCCTGCCTGCCGACCATAGCGTTATCATGCAATGTCCTGGTGCAAACGGGGGCAATCAGGCAGAAAGCGAATCGAATGCGATGACACACCTTCCAGAATTTGATGCCTTTTCAAAGGCAGCTGTGGACGTCGATTTGGTTCCTGTTTATCGACGCCTCGTGAGCGACTCATTAACGCCAGTGAGTGCTTTTCAAAAAATTGACCAGGGAAGTTGCTCCTGCTTATTTGAAAGCGTTATCGGGGGCGAACGCGTGGGCCGATACAGTTTTCTTGCGGCCGACCCCTACATGACATTAGAAGCGTTTCATGACCGGGTCACCGTGAATTCGGTCACAGGAACAGAAACGTTTGTTACGGATGATCCGCTTGCTGAGCTAGAGAGAAGAGTTTGTGAAGTGCGCGCCGCATCCTTCGCCGATCTGCCGCCATTTTCAAGCGGTGCCGTTGGCTACGCAGGATATGATGTTGTTCGCTACACGGAAAATCTTCCCGATGCTCCTGAAGATGATCGAGAGTTACCTGATCTTTCTTTTGCCTTTTACGATCAAATGGTAGTTTTTGATCACATCACAAAAACGATCATTATTGTTGCGATGGCGCATTTGAATTCCGGAGACCTCCGGGAGGCTTATCAAGATGCTTGCAACAGAATTGACGCACTCGTCGCTCAACTTTCAAGCACCGAATCATCGCTCGCGATTGAAGATATCTCTATCGAACGGAATCACGAAATTGAGTATGTGTCCAACTTCCAAAGGCCCGACTTTGAGAGTGCCGTTGAAAAATGCGTAGACTATATTCGCGCTGGTGATATTTTTCAGGTCGTACTCAGTCAACGACTGGAGATGCCGATCGCATCACATCCGTTTGAAATCTACCGAACATTGCGCGTCGTCAACCCGAGCCCATTTATGTTTTACCTCAAAGTCCCCGATGCGATTCTCGTCGGTAGCAGTCCAGAGGTTATGGTCCGAGTCGAAGATGGCAAGGTCACCGTGCGCCCCCTGGCGGGAACCCGCCAGCGAGGTGCAACCGAAGTTGAAGACCACGCTTTAGCGAACGAACTTCTTGCGGACCCAAAAGAGCGTGCAGAGCACGTGATGCTCGTTGATTTGGGTCGAAATGATATCGGCAGGGTTTCCCGTTTTCGCTCGGTTGAACTCAGCGACACGATGACTATCGAACGTTACAGCCACGTCATGCACATCACATCAAATGTGACGGGGCAACTTGAGGGAAACAAGAACGCCTTCGATGCGCTGCGAGCCTGCTTGCCAGCGGGAACCGTTTCGGGCGCTCCAAAAGTCCGAGCCATGGAAATTATCGATGAACTCGAACCCCATCGAAGAGGGCCGTATGCGGGTGCCGTTGGATATGCTGATTTCAATGGCAACATGGATACATGCATTGCCCTGCGAACATTGGTTATTCAAGGAAATCGAGCATACGTTCAAGCAGGTGCGGGAATTGTTGCAGATAGTCAACCCGCGAATGAGTACCAGGAAACTCTCAACACAGCTCGCGGTTTACTGAAGGCAATTGCCATTACCGAGCAACGGCATTCGGCAAAACATCAGCCCTGAAATTAGCTTAGTCCCAATCTGAAAAAACTTCCTCTGCAGCTGCGATCGTCTCTTCGATGTCATCGCTCGTATGTGCGTTCGAAATGAACATCGCTTCGTATTGACTGCACGGCAAATAGACGCCCCGTTGGAGCATACCATGGAAATATCGGGCAAATTGGTTCGTGTCGCATCGCTCTGCCTGAGCCCAGTTAGTTACCGGTTCCGGATTAAAGAATAGGGTCAGCATACTCCCGACACGGGCGATCGAGTGCGGTATTTTTTCAGCAGCGCGATCAAGCCCTTCATGCAACTGAGCACCGAGCATGTCAAGCTTCTCATAAACCACCGGATCTGCCAGTTCGCGTAAAATCGCATTTCCGGCCGCCGTCGCCAGCGGATTGCCACTTAACGTTCCAGCCTGAAATACATCGCCTGCCGGAAGAATATGATCCATTATTTCGGCTCGTCCACCATAGGCTGCCGCAGGCAAACCACCTCCCACAATTTTGCCGAGCGTGGTCAAGTCTGGAATGATGCCCTGCAACGATTGCGCTCCCCCAAAGGCGACTCGAAAACCGGTCATTACTTCATCGTAAATCAGCACTGCGCCCGAATTTTGAGTCTCCTCGCGCAGCGTCTGAAGAAATTCATTTTCAGGAATCACACATCCCATATTCCCAACCACCGGTTCAAGAATGACCGCGGCGATCTCGGATCCGCTGCCAGCAAAGACGCTGCGAATCTTTTCCGGGTCATTATAGGGCAGAATGATTGTGTCTCCGGCAGCTCCCGAAGTCACACCCGGTGAGTTCGGAACAGACAGGGTCGCCGCACTGCTACCGGCAGCCACCAACAGGCTATCGGCATGACCGTGATAATTGCCAGCAAACTTTATGATTTTATCGCGCCCTGTGTAGCCCCGCGCAAGTCGAATTGCGCTCATGGTCGCCTCAGTGCCCGAATTAACGAAGCGAACTTTCTCAATCGAGGGAACCGCTGCTATAATCCGTTCCGCAATCTCGGTTTCTGCTTCAGTGGGTGCCCCAAAGCTAGTGCCCTTCTCCGCCGCCGCTTGCACAGCACTTAAAACCTTAGGGTGAGCGTGGCCCAAAATCATCGGCCCCCAAGAACCGATGTAGTCGATGTAGCGATGGCCATCCAAATCAAAAATGTAAGCTCCCCGGGCATGGTCCACAAAAATCGGTGTGCCGCCAACGGCGCCAAACGCACGTGCAGGACTGTTCACCCCACCCGGAATGACACCGATGGCGCGGGAGAAGGCATCGCTACTTTTTTGATAGGACCGAACCGCCACTTCTCACTCCTCGGCTTGATTGCTATGCCCCGCTGGATTCCATTCTCGATTCGACGCAGCAGAACGTAACGGTGTCTTGAGTCTTGCCTCGAATCACCTTAACATTAACATTCTATTCTATGGAGTTCGAGTCCTGAGGGTTGCTGCTGCTCGATTCTACTTATTAGTAGCGCACCTTTTGGTTAATCATCTCATTGATGGGCAACACGCTGCGGCGCGCGGATCATTCGACATGGCCAAGTCTACCTATAAAGATGCGGGTGTTGACTTGGAGCTATACCGTGAGTCAATGGCTCGGCTTCCCCGATTGCTCCACCGGACCTATACCCCGCGCGTGCTGAGTGCCGATGGAGGATTTGCCGGGCTATTTCAACTCGACTTTTCAAATAAACTATTCGCCCGAAATTACAAAGAACCGGTTCTGGTCGCGTGTACCGACGGGGTCGGGACCAAACTGAAAGTCGCGCAGGCGATGGACGAGCATCGTACGGTCGGTATCGATCTGGTCGCTATGAGCGTGAATGATGCAATCTGCTGCGGGGCAGAGCCCCTTTTTTTCCTCGACTACATTGCGATGTCGCATGATGACCCTGTCCGGTTGGAACAACTTGTAGAAGGAATCTCCGCAGGATGTCTGCAAGCAGATTGTTCGCTATTGGGCGGAGAGACAGCCATTATGCCCGACCTCTACGCTCGGGGAGATTATGATCTTGCCGGATTTTGCATCGGCGTGGCGGAGAAAAATGCGATTCTTGATGGATCGAGTATCAGTGCCGGTGATCATATCCTGGGACTTGCCTCTTCGGGACTGCACTCCAACGGTTACAGTCTAGCGAGGAAAGTCGTATTTGAAAAAGCAGGACTTGATAAAGAGTCCTACGTGGATTCGCTCAATCAAACTGCAGGAGAGGCTTTGCTGGAGCCCACGCGAATCTATGTACGTGCAGTGCGGTCAATACTCTCCCATTACCGTGTGAAGCACGTAGTCCATGGAATCGCACATATTACCGGGGGCGGACTATTTGAAAATCTAGAACGGATACTCCCCGAGGATCGGCATGCAAGAATCAAGTCGGGAAGTTGGTCGATTCCACCGGTTTTCCCGTGGATTCAAGAGCTCGGAGACATTGACGACGCCGAAATGCAACGTGTATTCAACATGGGGCTCGGCCTCGTCATGGTAGTAAGTCCGTTTTATGCCGAGAGCATGCGTCAACAGCTAAAAGATCACAAGGTGGAGAGTTGGCTGATCGGTGAAGTTGTCAATCAACCTCGTGGCGTCTCCTGGGACACCGAGTAAAGCAATAGTTTCACGGTAACGCGCATTTGCTTGCTGTCTTGATCTTAACGCTTGGAGTATGAACGTAATGGAATCCGTCGTGACGCAAAAAAATCGCGGGGTGATTATCGCGTACATCAACGAAGCCAAACTTCTTGATGAACGTATGATCGGTGAGGTTGGCAGCGGATTATTGGCCGCGATGGAGCGAGCCGAGAATAATATGCTGCTCGTCAATTTCCAATCGGTTCGATTTATGAGTTCTTCCATGATCGGAAAAATTGTTACGCTCTACAAGAAATGCAAAGGAAATAAGATCAATTTAAAGTTATCTAATATTTCGAGCGAAATTATGGAGGTCTTTCAATTGATGAACCTACAAAAGCTTTTGAATATTTATTCGGATGAATCAGACGCAATGCTTGCGTTTGAGAAAGACGGCTGGTTGAAATAAATTTGCCCCAGTAGGGCCATGATGTTTTTTAGGGAATGAGCAATTCAATCGATAAACCTTCCGCGAGTTCAACAAAAACGACGCGGGCAATGCTTACCGGTGTTGCTGTCACTCCTCTTCAATGGAGTGTCTCCTTTCCCTGGTTACGAGGCGACCCGGAAGTCCGTCTCGGAAATGGATTTCGTTTGCTAGGTTTATTTATGCTCGTCATTGCATCTGTGATTATGATCACTGGAAAGGGATATCTGGCGGTTGGAGCGAGTCTTTTTATCATCGTGATCACAGGACACCTTTTTGTTCCCGCCACTTATCGTATCGATAACGATGGAATTGAACGGCGGACGCTCGGCCGACGGCAATTTAAACCGTGGTCTGAATTTGAATCCGCACAAACCAATGACCTATTTCTCTGGCTCTATCCGAAAGAGAAACTATTAAGTGGTCGTTATCGGACCGCTCTCCGTATTCCGCTCTGTAAGCATGGAAGCACTTCCTGCGAAAAACTACAACGGGTGATGCCGCTGCGAGTGCAGTACCTGGTAACCGAGCGGTCACGATCAGCATGAACCTTGCAGGCGGTTCGGGTAATTCTCTTTTGAAGACTCAGGTTGCTTTCACTCTTTCATACTACTGGGGTCATCGATTTTTCAATCTCGGGTCAAGTGCATCTCTTAACGAATCACCCAAGCGGTTCAATGCCAACAGCGTCAGCCCTAACGCCAATCCGGGATAAACCACCAACCACCACAAATTCTGCAGCGGAGTGATAACGCGAACCCCCTCCGCAGCAAGGATCCCCCACGAAACTCTCGGAGGATCAACCCCCAGCCCCAGAAAAGACAAAAAAGCTTCGAACAGCATTACGCTTGGAATCGTCAATGTGAGATACACAATGACGACACTCAATAAATTGGGGATCAAATGGCGAAAAATAATTCTCCCGGTGCCGGCGCCCACCGCTTGTGCAGCGGAAATAAACTGCTCATTTCGCAAACTGCAAACTTGGCCCCGAACAACGCGGGACATGGTCAACCAGTAAATCGCCCCAATTACAAAATAGAAGATCACCGTCTTATCGATACCCCATGCCAGCAACTGCCGTTTAATTTGGTCCTCATCAAGAATAGAAATAATGAAAATGACTACAAAAATAAAAGGGATGCAATAAAGAATATCGACCAGTCGCATCATGAAGTTATCGATGCGACCACCGAAATAACCCGCCGTGGCACCGTAGGTAACACCGATCACAAGCGATACAGCGGTGGCCACGATCCCGACCAGCAGCGAGACGCGTGATCCCCATAATACCCTTGAAAGAAGATCGCGTCCAAAATCATCCGTGCCGCAGAGACTCGGCACACACCAGTCTCCAAAAATCTTCAATCGCAGATAAATCATTGTCCGATCCAACGCGTTGGGAGTCGCCCAGAGTTGATTCAGGAGCTTTCTCTTTCCTTCGCGCTCGGCAGCAATTTTTTCGCGGAAGGATTCTTCCGCATCACGTGGCATCTGTGCACGTTGCCTGTCGTACCATTGTTGCTCGAGCGATCGAATCTTTTGATCCCGGTTCTCTAATGCATCCGTAAGCTGAATTTCTGACGCTTGGTCTCCTGAGATGACACGAAGTGTGATTGAATCAAGATTCGGTGGCAGAAACGCCCGCTGTTCCGGATATTGAATCTGTGGGCTTTGCAGAGGAAGTAGCGGCACCAAGAAGGAACTAATCGTTAAGAGAACTAAAAAAGCCAAGGAGGCCATCGCACTGCGGTTTTTCTTGAGCCTGCGCCATGCATCACGACCCAGAGAAACTCCATACGCTGGGGAAGGTGGGGAAAGCGATTTTTTCTGATTCGGCGTCATTTTTACTTCTACCGTGGTCTCACTGCAGCTGTATCCGTGGATCCATAATGGCATAAGCAATATCGACAATCACATTCATGATGTAGAGGACGACCGTGTAGACTAGGACTACTCCCATCGCCAGCGGATAGTCGCGCTGCAGTGCGGCCTCAACAAAGTAACTCCCAATGCCACTCAAATGAAAAACCTTTTCAATCACAAGTGAACCGGTAAGAATGCCGGCAGCTGCTGGGCCTAAAAATGAGACTACTGGCAACAAAGCGGCTTTCAGTGCATGCCCTATGACCACACGCGTACCGGACAATCCCTTGGCATGCGCGGTTCGAATGTAATCCTGGTGCAATACCTCTAACATGCCGGTCCGTGTCAGGCGAGCAATATAAGCAGCATAGGGTGCCCCGAGGCAAAAAGCAGGTAACACCAGATTAGAGACACTGCCCCATCCAGCAGCTGGAAAGAGCGGTATCATGAACACAAACAGGATGATGCAGACACCCGCCATCCAGAAATTAGGGACCGCCATGCCGGTCGTTGCCAACAGCATCACACTCGTATCAATCCATGTCTGCCGTCTTAGGGCCGCAATGATGCCCGCTGTCACGCCGACCGTAAGACCGAATGCCAGGGCAAGAATGCCCAGGGAGGCTGAAACCGGGAGTCCCTGGGCAATAATCTGATTAACACTGTAATCACGAATTCGATAACTGGGCCCTAGATCAGGAAATCCGATACGAAATGTGCCTTCTTCTGTGAGTACACCAATCGCCATACCGAGATGATAACCGTATTGCTCAAGCAGCGGTTCATTCACACGGTAACGGCTTTCTATCGCCTGCTTGACGTCGGGCTCGAGCTTTCGCTCACCGTCAAAAGGTCCTCCAGGGACTGCTCGCATCAGAAAAAACGAAACCGTAAATACAACCCAAAGTGTCAGTATAAACCAGACAAATCGACGAGCTAAAAATGCAATCATCCGCCATCTTCTCCTACGCGATCTTTACGAGACTGCGATTTCTCGATCGAGATGGTCGTTAAGGGATGAAGGTCCTGGCTGTTGCTATAAAAACCTCGCACATAAGGCTTGACCAAATTAGTACTCACATAAAAATAAATCGGCATCACAGGAAGATCACCCATAATGATTTCTTCTGCCTGATGTAAAATTCGCATTCGTCGCTCTGGATCGCCCTCGCGGGTTGCCTGATCAATCAGTTGGTCGAACGCCTGATTTCCCCAACCCGTTTCGTTCTGAACGCCATCGGTCACAAAGAGATCAAGGAATGTGTTAGGGTCGGGGTAGTCGCCGATCCAGCCTGCACGCGCAACGTCGTATTCCATCTTCCGAGTCGTCGACAGATAAGTCTGCCATTCCAGATTACGCAGGCGAACATCGATGCCCAGTCGCTGCCAATCCTGCTGAATTGCTTCGGCAATTTTCCGATGGCCATCGGACGTATTGAAAAGAATTTCAATACTCCTCAAACCACGTCCATCAGGATAACCGGCCTCGGCGAGCAAACGACGCGCCGCCTCCAGGTTATATTCCGGTGCGCGGGCAGCATCATACTTGGGGAGTACCGGCGGCACGAGACTGTAAGCCGGTTGCTGACCGGCCCGCAAAATGGAGTTGCAAATCCGCTCTCTGTCGATCGCACGACTCAGTGCCATTCGAACAAGCGGGTTATCAAAAGGCTTGCGTGTCACATTTAACCGGTAAAAATAGATCGACAGCGACGACATAGCATGATAGTCGGGCCGACCCTGTAGCTGCGGAATCACCTCACTCGGGGGTGACGGCATCCAATCGACATCCCCATCCAAGTACATATTTAGTCCCGTGGTGCTCGACTCAATTGCCAGGGCATCCACGGTCTGCACATTGACGGAAGCGGCATCCCAGTAGAGGTCATTTTTCTTTAAGCGAATCCGGTCTCGTAATCTTCGGAAATCAATCTGAAATGGCCCGTTCACCACAATATTCTCTGGGCGAATCCAATCTGGATAACCATGCTCTTCAATACATGAACGGTTTACAGGAACCGTGACATAGAATTGCATCAGATAAAGAAAATAGGGCGTCGGACTTTTGAGTTTAACTTCAAGATGATATGGATCGATGGCACGAATCCCGACTTCATCAAAATTGAGAAGCAGATGAAGACATTTTTCAACATTACCGCCGGGAGGAGGAGATTGGCTGAATTTCCTCTTCGCACCGTCCACATTTACAGTATAAATCCAATTGCTTTTCGTCTCCGGTTGCTTGTCGTCTCCAAATGCTGCTCGATCATCCGCTGGTCGTTCAATCTCAAGCAGCGTTCCATACAACATCTCGCCACGGGGAAATAGCTGTTGCGATTTTGTGCGCGTTGGCAGTTCGATCTCCACTTGATCACCGGGATCCACTAGTCCAGCATTGTATTTTGCCGCATTGACCACGTAGGCAGATAACACGAAGTGATATTGAGACCCTGTCTCCGGATGCAATAACCGTTGCCAGGACCAACGGAAATCTTCAGCCGTCACCGGCATGCCGTTAGACCAAACTGCGTCGCGACGGAGTGGAAAGGTATAGACTTTTCCATCGGGCGAGAGAATCTCGTCTGGCTTGGCTGTTATCGCCATTGCCGGCAGTGGCTCAAGCGTTTGAGGATCAGGTCGATAAAGCCCCTCAAAAAGAGCGCGGACAATACGACCTTCCGGAGAACCTGTTACCTGTGCGGGGTCAAGGCTCTTCGGCTCTGTGCCATTGTTGAAAGTAAACTCCGCTGGCGGCAGTGTGCCAAGTGAGGTTGCCCAGAAAACGGCAATCAACAAGGCGACAAACGCTGCCAGGGGAAACAGCTTACGTATTAGTTTAGGCATCAGGAGTTCCGGCCGATTCAGGAAACGATCGGCGACCACCTACCGCATGGTAGCATAGCCGAGGGGACTACTGGAAATCGCTTCTTCATCGTAAAAACAAGTATCAAAGGCAACAACCGCCCCCAAGTAAAGGCGATAGCACTCGCTGGGTTCCCTGCCATTGTTTAACTGCTGTCTGTGAACAGCTGTCAAGGAGTATCGAGCCTTGAGGGCAATAAATTATTTTATTGCAAAAAAAAATTTTTCTTCTTCTTCAAATCATTTCCCTCCACGCGCTTGGTAGTTACAATGACGCCCAGTGGGAGTTGCCCGGTGGCACTCCTGTGCACCGAAGTGAGATGGTTGTGGTCCTAGCGGGTTATATTTCTGGATGCCCCCGTGACCTGGCACGCAATCAACAGTAAAACAAAGCGCTGAGGACTGGGGTCTTCTTTTGTTTTGCTTTCTTCGGAAACAATAAGCATGCAATCGCAGACCAAGAAAATCATCTCGGTATGGAAAGGAATTTGATTGTGACTGCAACAGCCACGAAGACAGATGGAACGAAAATTTTACCCGCCGAAAACGCCCTACAACACAACAAAAACGAATCGCCTGACTCGCCTCTCGGCATAAGTTCTCCGAAAGAATCGCCGGATGTTGGAAAGTTGCAGGATAAACTTGCAAAAGATCTTGTCAGAATATTCAAACTCCTTTCTGACGAAACTCGTTTGCGGATTTTGTACAGCCTAAGTCAGGCCGAAGAACTCCACGTGCGAGCTTTGTGTGAGTTACTCCAACTTAGTCAGCCCGCTGTGAGCCATCACCTGGGCATGCTCCGCAACGCTGGAATTGTTGATCCTCGTCGGGATGGGAAGCACAACTACTACCGCATTCTTCCTGGCAATTTTGAGCAGCTTTTAATGCTCGTTTTTGATGGGATCCCCGAGAGTGAGCAAGCCATCCGCTTTGGTGATCTCGATCTCAGCCAGCAACGCCCACAGCAGCCTCGCTAGAGACGACGAAACGATTCATCCATTGCAACCGAATGGCATGCCTCGTGTTTGCTTGCGTTGTATCGTTTGCATGGTGCTTGGCAAATGCGCATGAAGCGGAGGCCATAAGCTCCCGACAGAGGAGGCAGTACGCACATTGGCATCTGAACAATCCGACATCGAATCAGGCAGCCTGCTCCATCAGCGACACAAGAATCCCGATCCGCTAGACCGTACGCGAGAGTTGGCTGTGGTGTGCGGTCCGATGCGGAGCAACGTGAATCTGTCGCGCATCGTTCGGGCCTGTGGTTGTTCTGGCGTCTCCAAAGTCTTCTGTGTGGGGCCCGGTCGCGTGATTGAAAAAATTGCCCGAGATGGGAAGAGTCAGGTAGAGATTGCGCATCATCGCTCCATACTTCCCTTACTGACGACATTGCGGGATGACGGCTACCGCCTTGTCGGACTTGAGCAGGCCTCCATTTCAAGTTCACTTTACACATACGCATTTCAAAGGCGAACCGCTTTGATTGTGGGAAATGAAAGAAAAGGTATTTCGGAAGCCGTGCTGAGCATCGTAGATGATGTGGTTGAAATCCCCGTCTATGGTCTTCCGTTCAGTCATAATGCGGCAACCGCCTCAGCAATCGCCATCTACGAATACTGTCGCCAATTTCCTCAAGGTTAGCTGTGATAGTGGCATATTGATGGTTATGGCCCGGGATTCTTTCTTTGAAGCCGGCGATTTTGACGACTTTTACACCGCAGTTCTTGTCAGTCCTTTTCACACCGGATAGACTCGTTGGTTTGCATCGAGGGCAGATATTCTGTCCTTCATTCCTCCGCCCCTCGGGGCTCTGTCCCGCAAACTATCTTGAATTGGATCGCAGGAGATCGCGCGCGTGCCTGGAACGTCTGTTATCGGACTACAGTGGGGAGATGAGGCGAAAGGCAAGTTGGTTGACCTGCTTA
>JAYZMM010000047.1:0-7517 GCA_036153155.1 Planctomycetota bacterium | reverse complement strand
GCGCCAATTTCTTTCATTGTTAATTCCTCATAGTAATAGAGGATGATAATTAACCGCTCATTTCGATTGAGACCCTTTGTGACCAATCGCATAAGGTCTGTTTTTTGGATTCGCCGTGTTGGATCTTCCCCTTTTTTATCTTCAAGGATGTCGATCTCTCGTACATCTTTGTAGCTGTCGGTCTCATACCACTTTTTGTTCAGGCTGACCAAATTAACGGTGTTGGCCTCACTCATCATCTTTTCAAGTTCACGAACACTGATTTCCATGTGTTCCGAGAGCTCAATCTCCGTTGGCGGCCGACCTAAACGTGCTTCACACGTACGAATGGCTTCGCCTAGCTTGCTTGCCTTGGACCTAACAAGGCGGGGAACCCAATCCATCGTCCGCAATTCATCCAGCATGGCCCCGCGGATCCGCGGTACACAGTAGGTTTCGAACTTCACACCGCGAGAAAGATCAAAGGCCTCGATCGCATCCATCAAGCCAAAAACACCGGCAGAGATGAGGTCATCTAATTCGACACCTTCAGGAAGCCGCGCCCAAATGCGTTCACCGTTATATTTCACGAGTGGCAAATACCTTTCAACCAAGCGATTTCGAAGCTCCCTTTTTGTCTGGTCTGCCTTAAAAATTTTCCAGACTTCGAGGATTTCGTCCTCGCCCGCTCGCGTTGAATTTGCCATTCGATCCTCCATGATCGGCGTTAGAATCTGCTCATTCCTTGCAGTTTAACGGCACAAGGCGCGTTAACTCTTATCACTCATTCGGCGAAATTTGTCGCTAGGTTGAGTCGAATCGTATAAAAAATCGTTCGAGAGTATTCTGCAGGTAATATGACTAGTGGTTAATTGTGAAATGAAGTGTTGGCCCCTCCAACTTTGGGGCGGGAGTTTACAACAAGCTGTGTTTCGGGAACAGTTCAAAATTCTCGATATTCTGGATGCGAATACGCGCAGTAGGAACATTGGTATGCGGTTGGCAGACTAATATTTCACACATTTTGCATTCAGTGCAGTCAACCTTGGGTCGCCCCCAAACTTTGAAATGCGAGGTATTACGAACTTAGTACCGGCTCGCCGAGAAAGGTTTTGGTTTGGATTGTTGTTCCCTGCACAATTTCATCAAAACCTATGACGGCGACACCGGGGCGACACTGAGTGACATGACGGACCGCCGGTCGGATATCACCTGAAACGAGCAAAACTAATTGTTGGTCCGGTGCCTCGTTGATCAGCGGTAGCAATTGCTCATCAATCGCGTCAATCAGTGTGGCAGACAAATTCACCGAAAAACCATGCGGAGTGAATTGTAGGCCCTGACGGATAGTGTCCGTGAGTTCCGCATCCAATTGAACTACCAATAATTCACCATCAAGGCCCTTGTACCGGTCTGTAATCGTGCGGGCCATGCGACGCCGAACAAATTCGGCCCGTAAGACTGGATTCTGTTCCAGATCTGCAACATCGCCTAACGCCTCCAAAATCAAGGTCAGTTGTCGGATCGGCAGTCCTTCTCGAAGCAATAATTGAAGCGTTTGTTGAATCTCGGCAAGGGAAACCTTTCGATTCACAATTTCCTCGACGACAATAGGGTGTTTTTGCTTAACTTGGTCCAGCAAAAATCGAGTCGCATCTCGGTTTAATATTTCGGCTGCATGTCTCTCAATTGTGTGATAGAGGCGATCTGCCAGTGCTTCGCTGGAATTTGTTTTGCCCGTTGCCACAGTCATTTCAGATAATTTGACCCGATATTCGTCGTGCGCCAGATCAAGATTGTCGCGAACGCGTACAGTCGGCAGCACCATGCCGATTTCCGTAGCAATCCTGTTGCGGATACGAGGTATTTGGTCCAGTAATTTGCCACCTTTGGATCGGTCTGCCAAGCGAAGCAGTCCTAGGCCAAGCTCAATTTCTAACGGATTGACTGAGAGTAGTTCTTCGATTTGAGGTTTAGTGCTTTTTTGGGATTGTTCACCAGATCGGGCTGATTTTTTTTGTGACTCGACGAGAAGTAAAGAAAGAATAAAGCAACCGACCGCCGAAAGAATCAATGGTATTTTGGGCAGATCGGTTAACAACAGGAGAAATAGAAATAGCGAGGCGAGCGCCAAAGCACGCGGACGAGAGAATAGTTGTCCCAGTAGTTCCACCGGTAAGTTCGCACTGCGGTTACTTCGCGTCACGAGCAGGCCGGCAGCCAGTGCTATTAATAATGCCGGTATTTGGCTCACGAGACCATCGCCGATGGTGAGCCGTGTAAAGAGATTTCCAGCTTCTAGAGGAGACATTCCCAACTGGAAAATGCCGATAATTAGTCCACCGGCAATGTTGACAACGGTAATCAAAAGTCCAGCAACCGCATCTCCTCTGACAAATTTGCTCGCACCATCCATAGCGCCGAGGAAATCAGCCTGTTGATGCAGTTCATTCCGCTGGCCTCTAGCTGTTGTTTTATCAATATTTCCTGCGTTCAGATCGGCATCAATAGCCTGTTGGCGACCGGGCATACCATCCAAGGCGAATCGAGCGGCAACTTCTGAAATTCTTGTGGCCCCCTTGGTAATGACGACAAACTGGATGAGTACGATAATGGCAAAAATGATCATGCCGACAACTAGATTCCCCCCGGCCACAAAGTCGCCAAATGCCTCGATCACTCCGCCTGCGGCCCGCTCTCCTTGATAATCGGCCTGGGTAAGGATCAAGCGGGTCGTGGCAATATTTAATACGAGCCTTCCGAGTGTTACACCAAGTAACAGGGAGGGAAAAATATTAAATTCGAGTGGCTTTCGGACATGGATTGTGGTCAGTAGCACAATTACTGAAAGCGTGATGCTACCTACGAGCAGTATGTCGATGACCGCTGCCGGAAGAGGAACGAGAATCACTATCAGGCAACTGATAAGACCCACCGGCAGGACAAACTCGCCAGCACGCAGAATGGAAGACATGTTTCCGGATGCGGGAGATTCAGCTGCCATGGCAAACTCTGGTCGGTGCAGTCGACCATGCGGATTTTTCAGGACACTTTTTCAGATTCAGAACACCGAGAACAAACCGGTTTACCCCACGTGTTTGAGGTGGGGAAAGTACTCAGATCGTTGCGGAGAGTCCAGTCCATTACGACCGTTTGGAAAAAGTCGGAAAGCTAGCAGCACCTTGGTAATATGTGAGTGATAGTGTTCGTTTGATGTGCGGTTACAGGAGATGAAAAATCGCGTTGTAACGCCTGTGACGCCTCTAACTCTTACAGGGGAAGGGTTTACATTCAAAATTTGTCTGTGGCACCGAAGAACATGCCGTCTTTATGCAGCGAATAAGGTAGGATAGTGGGATAAGCGTTGGCAATTTCTCGCCAGGGCAGAACTTTATTGCTTAGAACGATCGAACTTGGTTTCTGCTGTGCGGAACCGTTCCAAATCAGCGCGACTAAGATTCAGGAGAGAATTTCATGGCATCCACGAAAGCAGAATCGACCCCGATTTTTATCGCACTGATTTTATTTGTTGTGCTTTCTATCGTATTGGGTGTGACTACCTACATGTTCTACAAGGGTGAAGAAGATGCCATCACTGCCCGCAAGGAAGCAGATGCAGAGAGAGAAATAGCAGAGAAAGAGACTCAGGAAGTCCAAAAAAAGGTTGACCAACTTAAAGGACTGGTCGGTGCGCCTCCCGATCCTGCAGGGCCGACCGTCGATGAGATTATGCAAGAGTATGAACAAAATCAGAATGTTTACGGGGAAACATACAAAAGAAATAAAGGCGCCGAACTGGATGACTCGACCGCTTCGACGTATCCGCTAATGCTTCAGTACGTGATTGATATGAACAAAACGCTCTTCGAGCAGATTAGTCAGAAAGACGCCCAGCTTTCAAAGACGGAGCAAGCGCACGCGGCGGAAAAAGATCGACTGAAGGCAGCGCATGAGGCGACCCGAAAAGAATTGGGCGCATTGTCGGATGAGATTAAAACAAACAATGAGAAATTTGCACAAGCTCGTACGGAGTTTGAGAAAAAGTATGAAAACGCAACCAACGATGTGCGTGCGGCTCAAAATAAAATTACCGAAATTCAAGAAAAATCACGGCGTAACATGAATAAGGTTACGGAAAAAATAAATGAGGTAGATAACCAACTAAAAGTTACCACCAACGCACTTCAAAATGCGCGAAAGGTAGATCTGGAAGCACCGGATGGCGAAGTGATTTGGGTGAATCAAGTCGATGGCACGGTCTATATCGACTTGGGAAATAAAGATGGTCTGCGCCGCCAAACCTCATTTAGCGTTTACGATCATGATGTCTCTAACGCACTCACAGCGGAGCCGAAAGGAACGCTTGAGGTCGTCCAGGTAAAAGATGATATGGCCATTGCAAAGATTACCAGTGACATCTACGCAAAGGACAAGCTTTTAAATCCGATCCTCAAAGGCGACAAAATTATTTCGGCAGTTTTCCATCGAGGACAACCAGAACGTTTTGCCGTCGTAGGAAATATTGATATCGACGGAGATGGTCGCAGTGACCTGCCACTTTTGCTTCGCCTGATCGAGCGAAATGGAGGTGTCGTGGATGCTTTCGTTGATGAATCAGGAAATCAGGGAGGCTCAGGTAAGATCACCCCGCGTACGAAGTACCTTGTCATGGGTGAAAAACCCACGGATAAGACAAAAACTGAAATTCTCGATGCCTACAATGACATGGTTGCGCTGGCAGATAGTAACGGCGTACGTGTAATTCCCCTTAAGGATCTCTTGGATCATATGGGGTTTGAGGGACAAGGTCGCTCTGTCGAGCTTGGTCGCAGTGCGAATCCGGATGATTTCAAGCCAAAGAGTGGGGATCAACCCTTCCGGCGTCGCCCCGCTAGTTAGTTGACAAAATGCGTGGGTGTCGAAGCAGACTAGATGTTTCCATTCGATTCTCCCAATTCGACAAAACACTATTTTTGTCGGAAAATCTCAACCACTGGTATCTCTGGCCGGTTGATCACCTATGTGGTGCCTGCAAAAATTTAAGAACGGGCGAAGTCGGGTCCGCTCCTATCTAAAAATATATTCAAACTATCTTTTCGATCCTTTTTGTGACGCAACAGCCACATTCAATGATGGACACCCAACCAATGTTTGATGCCGAGGCGGTTCTTTCGCGCGAGCAATTTAAAATCCGGGCCAAACTTATAGAAATAGCAGCCATTCTTGATCGTATTGATCGGGCGAATGGTGAGGTCGATGATGACCCTCGGATGATGGAAATTCGGAAATCTTTAGAAGTACTGTCTGGATCCAATGGCGATAGCAATCGGGCGGCCAAAATCCAAATGATTTACTCGCGTACATTCGATGCAGAGTGGAAAACCCATTTTAAATTGAATAAAGACTAAACGGATCGTTTCCTCGGGCGTCATTTAGGTTTTTAGTTTTTCTAGGAATTGCAATGTATTATTTTGATCCGCATATCCACATGGTTTCTCGAACCACCGATGATTACGAAACCCTCGCAAAAATGGGTTGCGTCGGTGTAAGCGAGCCTGCATTCTGGGCTGGTTACGACAGGGGTAGCCAAGAGGGATTTCGGGATTATTTTCGGCAGCTCACAGACTTTGAGCCACGACGTGCTTCCTGGTATGGAATTTCACACTACACGTGGCTTTGCATTAATGCAAAGGAAGCGGAGAACGTTCAGCTGTCGAGGGAAGTCATTTCGATGATACCGGAATTTCTCGATCAACCGGGTGTACTAGGCATCGGTGAAATTGGATTGAACAAAAATACAAAAAATGAAGCAATCATTTTTCTCGAGCATCTTGATCTAGCAGTGCGGACCAACGAACAAATTTTAATCCATACGCCACACCTGGAAGACAAATATCAAGGCACGCGAATGATTCTGGATATGTTGTGCGATGACGAACGATTGGATCATGGACGTATTTGCGTTGATCATGTGGAAGAGCATACCGTAGGCGAAGTGCTCGATCGAGGTTTCTGGGCTGGGATGACGCTTTATCCGGTCAGTAAGTGTACGCCCGAGCGAGCCGTGGACATCGTTGAGAAATTTGGCCCGGAGCGACTGCTCGTGAATTCGGCTGGCGACTGGGGACCTTCAAAACCAACTGCTGTTCCAGATTTTATTTTGGAAATGCGACTTCGGGGTCACCCTGAAAATCTAATCCGTCGCGTCGTGTACGATAATCCGCTTCAGTTTTTCAGTCAGAGTCGTAATTTTTCTTTCACGCCGCCTCAGATTGACGAGCCTTGGTCGGACCAAACGTTTGTAGTGTGAACGGCGAGTAGATGCTTAATGCAACGTGACACAATGTGAATTATTGGTGACTTATTGATACTGATCGAGAATCAATTGGTACACATTGTAATCGTGAATCGCCCCCTCGTCTAAATTGCTCTGATTCAAAAGACCTGCATGCGAGCTGGCAAATATTCCCTGCTGATAGGGAGCAATCGCCGGTGCTCCGTGTGACCCTTTTACGAGCGTCGCGTCCAGTGGAATGCTTTTTGCAATCGGATCAAAAAATAACTCGACTGGATCGTATCCGGGCTTACGATGAATGTCGACCGTGCGTGCGAATGGGGGGGCCTGTGTATCATCTTGCCAATAGTAATAAGCTTGCCAGCTTTGGGGTTCAGAAACCAGGATAATTTCCCCGCTCCGGGGGTGATTAAGCTGATATTTTTCTCGGTCTTGTTTCACGAGTACTTCGGCAATTCCAGGACTGCCACGGAAGAGATTGGCGATTTCTTCAACGTTTTTTTCGGCTGCAGTTGGTTTTATATAAACATGAGAAAATTGATGGTCTACCAACGCCCAGGCTTGACTGTTTTGTAAATCAATCCACTCACCTTCCTCTTCGTAAACGTTCAGAAATCCAGCTGCACGGAGTATGCGATTGGGATACGAAACATGATTCACCGGCACGATGGCATACTCGCTGGCTACCATCCAGATAACGTCGGTTCCAATAGCACGCGGCATCGTCTCAAAAATCTTTCCCAAAAGGTCGTCTAGTTCGACAAGAGCGATTTTTGCTTGTTCGCTGTCAGGGCCAGATCGCTGTGCGGCGTAGTCGAGATGCGGGAGATAAATGTAAAAAAAATCAGGCTTAAAACGCTTGGCTGCCGTGATTGCTGATTCTGCTATCCAGCGGCTAGAAGCGATCGAAGTCTGAGGACCCCAGAAGTTTTGTAGTGGGAAATGTCCGTGCTCTTCCAGCAGTTCTCCGTAGAAACTTTCCGGTTTTGTGTAACACCAGAGCGATTCGCTACCGTCGGGATTGTGCACCGGCGCTGGCATACATACGTTTTGTGCGCCACACCCTTTGCTCAGCATGGGAAACCATACTGCACATCGTTTCCCACGTTTCTCGAGGATGTCCCAAACCTGAGGCTGCTGGATTTTGTCATTCCATGCAGTCCACATCTCAACTTCGTGCGTATCGCGCCAAAAAAAACCATTGGCCACAACGCCGTGATCCTTCGGTTGAGAACCACATACC
>JAYZMM010000046.1:0-18816 GCA_036153155.1 Planctomycetota bacterium | reverse complement strand
GCGGAGGGACTTGAACCCACAACCTGTTGATTACAAATCAACTGCTCTGCCAATTGAGCTACGCTAGCGCCCGACTCCCCAGGGAAACCTCTAAATATACCGATCAGCCGATGCCTTGCAATAAGGGGGCTCGACGTAAGTCAGCGTTGTCCCTGCCTTTGAGGTGTCTAGCTTGCCACCTGTAGGAAGGTGTTGGAAGCCATTTCTCTTTGTTTTACCAAGGGAGAATACAACTTCCGAGCCAGATTCTCAGCAGCCGACACGATCTTTCGGGTAGGTTTAACTCCTGAAATCCGTGTCTGGGTCGCCGCTCGCGGTTTGTGGAAAGGAGGCTCCTTCTCGGAAAAATCCCCTGCCTGGGGGCGCCAATGAAATTGTTCGCTACAGGCCCCGGACTCGACTGATCACCTTACGGCGTCGAATGCACACAGAAAGAACTACCCCTCCGAAGGGGGGTCTACTTTGTCTTCCTCTGCCGCGATTCTAAGCTTATCCAGGGCTCGCGACTCAATCTGCCTCACACGCTCCTTGGTAACACCCATACTCTCACCCACTTGCTTGAGTGTGCAGGGCTCGTGTGCGTAATCGAGTCCGAAGCGATTGATGATAATCTTTTGCTCCCTGTCGTCAAGCCGATTTAAGATTTTACGAACCGCGGATTTGCGATGCTCATGTGCCAGCTCTTCACGAAGCCGGTCTCCTCGATTTTCCTGTGTTGCCGCGAAGACTTCTTCGTTACTCGTTCGGAATCGGTCCCGTTGTTTCATCTCGTTCGGGATTGATCGAGCAAAATTTTTCATGATTGCCCAACTGGCATACGTGCTGAATTTAAAGCCTCGGCCAAAATCAAACTTTTCAGCAGCGCGAATCAGAGAGATATTACCATCGCTTACCAGTTCGAAGAAATTTTCCTGAGGCCCAACATGCCGTTTGGCGATGGACACGACCAAGCGAAGGTTTGCCCTAACGATCTTATTTTTTGTGCTGACCGCCGTCGCATGCAGCTGCTCGATTTCTTCCATGACTTTGCCTTGAGGGTGCTCTGCATTCAAAGAATCTCGCAAACGGCTCGCGCGGTATTTGGCAAAATTCAGCTTGCGAAATAAGTGCTGCTCTTGCTCCCGGCTCAACAGAGGCACTTCGTAGAGACTCGCCAGATAACTAGGTAGATCACCCGGTACTCGGGCCTTCTTTGTTGCCGTTTCCGACATAGGCATCGGCCCCAATACGGTTTCCAGGTTCCTTAATTTTGAAAAGCTCGCATGGTTCACGTGGTCGAGAGGCAATTCCATAATGTGATTGTATCGCTCCATTGTAATGATGCGATGAATCGTGCTTACGGAACGATCAAAGTCCTCTGCGATTTGATCAGCGGTCTGCCCTTGCTGATAAAGCGTGTATATTTTTTTTCGTATTTCATCATGGAGTGGCGCACCGCTGGTCGGAAAGATAGCCGATTCAGGATGCGATTGATCATGTTGTTTTACGGTTCCGCGAATTGTGCCTGGGCTTCGCCTAAGCTCTCTTGCCAGTTGTTTCGTGATTTCATTCATCCCGTACCCCGAAAGCGATAGTCGCTTCGCCTCGATAATGATCTGGTCTCGCTCCTGATCGGTCATTTGGCGAAATCGGGAACCGCGTTCAATCTGTTTGCGGTTATTGGAAATAAAACGGTCTACTGAACTTTTGAGAAATCCGACTCGCTTCCGTCCATCGATCACAAACTTGCGACCAATTAAACCCTGGCGACGCCACCTCGAAATGGTTTTTGTAGAGACGTCAAATAGTTTGCTCAGCTGTTCGACCGTATGGACCGGTTCGCCGACCGCATCCACCGGCATGGAAGCTGACTCGGTGAGATCTTCGATCAACTGCCTTAGGTCGTGTGCAGCGTCAGTCGGTTCGAGTGCAACCTGTGTTTCCTGCAAAGTGCCCTGCAGTGATGCAGCTTGAGCCCCAGGAACAGCGGCCAATATCTTTTGAACCAGCTGGGCCGCAGGGCAGGATTGCTGGGGGGTGATGTCGACCAGGGCCCGCTCGGCGAGGGCGGCTGCATGAAACTGCACACTGCGAGGAGTGTTTTGTAAAAGAATCTCCAGAAGGTCGGTAAATAAAGCGTGTCTATACTCGGTGTGCATGGTTGCCTCTTGCGTGATTTGACCGAAGAGGAGGCACAGCGCTTTAACAGCGTGGTGCCAGCGTTCCCTTGCAACCTCTCAGCCTCAATTTTTGCGATTCCAATGCACGGCAAGTCCTTCCAGCGACCAACCGCTCTTCTGCTCCTTCTGCCCGTGGCTCCTGCGTGTAATTGCCAATCGGCGATAACTCAGGTCTCGCCACGAAATCGAGGTACCGGAGTCCGTCTTCCGGAACGATTATTCGCGGCGAACACTCTTTTTTACGCAGCTAAGTCTGATTTGGACGCGAAAAAGTTCATTAAATCAACAAAAAAACGGCCCGAATTTTTGCTTTGGTAAAACAGAACTTCGTTTAAACCCGCTGTTCAAAATGGATTAAGAAATTTACCTCAGACCAAAAAGTCGCCGATCATCTCCCAAAGAAACCCCTCCAATGGGTGGCGTTCTATGCGGTGCCAGGAGGCTCGGTGATAGCAAGGGAAACTTTTAACAATTGCGGTGTCGCAATGCTCGAGGCAACACCTGAAAGTCCTCAACTTCCTGTGGACTTCTGCGGAGAAGTGGACGAAGCAAGACAATGGTAAACCACATGGTGACTGTCGTTATCCGTTAATCCGGTGTGCATATGTCTTTCTTTAATCGGCCTTCCAATCACCGCTGCATCCCCGTTGTCCCGATGTTCGTGCTGTCACTCCTGTTGTCTGCACCGATCAACGGTGAATCCACCGAACGGACGTATGCGCTTCAAACTCGTGACTCCTCCCGCCGAGTCGCGAACGTCCGTGTCGAGTTCGTTGCTGAGGGGCACTTGAAAACGCCTGGCGAGAAGAATGTTGAGGAAGTTCCGATGCATGTCTCAGCGGAGCTTACATTTCAAGATCGTTTTCTTGGAGATCTGTCGAATCCCCATGTCGCTCGCTCGCTTTGTGCCGCGCGATATTACAACAACGTTAATGTGCAGATGACCGTGGGCAAGCAGAACATGCAGCCTAGTTTACGCGAAAGTCGGAAACTCATTGGCTTGTGTCGTACCCAGAATGGTAGTCTCGATTATTTTTCTGCAGACGGGTCTCTCACACGCGACGAACTCGATCTGATACGTCTCCCTGGAGATCGGCAGGCATTACCTTTGCTCTTGCCTAAAAAGCCGGTCCGAATCGACTCTGCTTGGAAGTTGGATCCGGCGGCAATGGCAGCAATCTTGGCATTGGATGCGGTAGGAGACTGTGATGTGCAGAGTAAGCTAACCGGGATAGAGCAGGGTTTTGCTCGCGTCGAGTTTGCAGGTGTCGTGCACGGTGCAGTGGCAGGCGTTGCAACAGAGGTTACGTTGAAGGGCCGCTATTATTTTTACTTACGGCACGGTGAGTTCGCCTCGATGCAAATGGTGACGCGTGAGCAGCGAGATATCGGACATATCAATCCTGGGGTGGACGTCACAGCGCGATTGAAAATGCGTCTCGAACCACAATCCGATGCGGGGTACCTCTCGGATGCTGAGATCTTGCCATTGCATGAAGTTAAGGATGAGAACATCCGCAAACTACATTACGAGTCACCAGAACTTGGTTTGGCTTTTGACTATGATTCCGATTGGTATGCCACGGCAGAAGATCGTCGAGCAGTAGTCTTTCGTCAACTTATGCAGGGTGATTTGATTGCACAATGCAACGTCTCCAAACTTCCCAGCATCAAAAAAGGTAAGGCGTTGACCTTGAATCAATTTGAAAAAGATATTCGTGGAAATCTCGACAAGAATTTCGGTTCGTTTGTCACGGCGAACGAAAGAACGACCGAGCAGGGTTATTTGATTTACCGCGTCGAAGCCCTTGGTACCGCTTCTGCCATCCCAGTGCGATGGATCTATTATTTGCTTAGTGATACGACCGGGCGACGCGTTGCCATTGTGTTTACGATGGAACGAGATCAAGAAAAGCACTTCAATAATGCGGATTTGGATTGGATTCAAAATCTTGAGTTTCTCTCTTTGGAAACCCCTACACCTGGCGATCAAGAGGCTAAATCCGGTGAGGAATCGAAACGGATAAATACTGATTCACCCGTTTCCTGAGCATCGGCAAACAGACAATGCCGCTGGTGGTCGTCAGATTTTGTTGTCACCCTGCCCCAGTCGGGTCGAATTCTCCGTTTCTCTCGCGGAGGTCGGCAGTTATACTGAAAATTCGTCATGACTGCGGCGGCTGTAGAAGCCATCCGGTCGCATTTTTCTCACCAACGTGTAGCAACGAGATTGCCATGGATGATTCTCGAATCGCTTTATCCGACCGCGTGATCATGGTTTGTCGAGTCTCACTGTTGGTTGTCGCTGCGGTGCTCGTGGGGGACAGCATTTCTGCGCAAGAACAGGCGACAAAAAAGAAGATTCGTAAGCTTGCTCCCGGTGTCGAAACCTACGTCCCCTTGAAGCGAGCGGAAGATGAAACGAACGCCGAACACGATATCGTTGAGGTAATTGTCGGGCATCCGGAACGGGAATGGTCGCCGGAAGAGTTTGAATCTTCAGCAACCCTATATGCCCAGGCCGAGAAGATTTTATTCCATCGAGGAATCTGGCAATTTCAATTCGTCCACAAACCGCTGCGGATGATCGAGGTTGATATTCCCCAGCCGGACGGGAAGATGCGCCGCAAGAAAATCTGGTATTTGATGTATCGCATTATTAATCCAGGCCAACATCTCACGCCGGTACGCGGGAATGAGAAAGTTCTTCCTTCCGGCGAGATTTTACATGAAGGGCAGTATGACACCATCAAGGCAGTTGATCGTTATGATGAGATGTTATCAAACATTGGTCCCCATCGCTTTGTACCCACCTTTTTGCTTCGAACCTTTGAGAACGCAGAACTTAAAGTTGACGAAAAGACGGTCCAATATATGGATCAAATCATCCCGGCAGCGCGTGAAAAAATTTATCGTCGAGAACGACCACCATGCTCTTTCGATGAATTTTACGATTCTTCTCGAATGAGTGCGGCACCAATTCCGGTCAGCACAGGGCGGGATGAGATCAGTCGCTGGGGCGTTGCAACATGGAGTGATATTGATCCGGAAATTGATTATCTCACGATTCAGATTATGGGACTAACCAATGCCTACCGTTGGGTGGATCCGCAGGGTGCCTTCCGAAAGGGGGAACCTCCAACGACCGGTCGTAAGTATGAATACAAAACGCTGCAGCTCAACTTCCACCGGCCAGGGGATGCGCTCGATGAACGTGAAGACGAAATACGCCTTGGTGTCGAAGGGCATCCGAAGTATCAGTGGCTTTTTCGGCCCACACCGAATACTTTTGAACCGGTCCACCCCCGTTTTTAATGCATTGATTCCTGCTCGCGGAGAATCAACGAGTTCGAGCACCCTTCTTTCCCATGGTTACCGAAAAATTTCTTTGCGTAAGCACAACGCTCGATTCTCGTGATGCCGCTCAGGTGATTGCGAGCAAATGCGTCGAACGCGGCCTCGCAGGGTGTGTCCAAATCATGGGACCGGTGGAGAGTGTCTATCGGTGGCAAGGAAAGGTAGAAAAGGCCGAAGAATGGCTCTGCCTGGCAAAGACCGATCATTCGCATTTTGAAGATCTGAAAGCCACGCTTCTAGAGGATCACCCGTATGATGAACCGGAAATCATTGCCACCGAGATCGTAGACGGGAGCAAAAGTTATCTCGATTGGCTTGGTGCGCAGTTGCGATAAATCTTGGCGAACGCACTACACCCCAAAAAAATATCTCTGCCGATCAACCAATTGCCTGAGGCCAGCGACCGGTGATCGCCAGCGTCATGCCCGGGTCCTGAATATTGATAAACAGCGTTGTGCCATCTGGAGAAAAAGTGCATCCCGTAAGTTCGGAGTGATTCATCGCGTTACGTGCCAAACGATAGAAAATGCCATCGGGTGTAATGCCCACGAGATGGTCGCGATCTGCGCTGTCCTCGCAGACGATCAAATCACCCCATGGCGCGACAATGAGATTGTCTGCATTCTGAAGAATACGTTTTTCAGCGGGTTCAAACAGGAGCTCGACCCGGCCGGGAGCTTGCTCTTCTTGAGGATGTCCCTCTGAGGGGCTAGGACGATATCGCCAGATTTGTCCCAACTGCTTTTCTCCGCCATTTGTGCATGCCCAGTAAAGAATGCCTCGGTCCCACCAGATTCCCTCTGCCCTGGCAAACTGAGCCGCACCTTTCTCGAGATGCCCTTGGTGTCGTAGATCATCCTCAGGCGAATCAACATTTTCGATCGGGACCCACGTGGTGGCATAGGATTGTCCCAAGGAAACTTTCGGCCCGGGATCACCCGTCCAGTTGCGGAGGCACGCTTCGGTCTGGTCGCGCAAACAAAGTGCCTCGAGCCTTCCTCCCCGCCCGAGATCACCTGGATTTTCCGGAATGTAACGATAGATTAGTCCATCTTCCATGTCTTCTGTTTCATACACAATTCCAGTGACTGGATCGACGGCGACAGCCTCGTGGCGAAACCGACCCATTGCCCGAAAGGGTTCGGCACGAGCCAATCCGGGCTGCTCTCTTTTGCTTACTTGAAATACATATCCGTGATCACGACGCGCCCGTGGGCCTTCCCGCTCAATGGTTTCCTCACAGCTGAGCCAAGTTCCCCATGGTGTATGTCCTCCGGCGCAATTGCTGGCAGTTCCACCGAGGCTTAAAAAATGTCGTTCCAACTGCTGCGTTTTCGTGTCGTATACCAACGTGGTCGTTCCACCGCAGGCGGGGCGATTCTCGTGACCGCTGTCGTAGAGCAGTCGCGGATCAATCCGGTTGAGCAACTCATAATTTTCGCCGAAGGCACTCAGGTGCGGCTTCTCAAAATCGATCTCGTGATTGCGAATTAGAACCGTACGACCGTTTTTCCCCGACATTGCCGTCATGCCATCATGCAGACCGGGAACGAGTAGGCCATCATCCATCTGTTGACCAGTGCGGGAGAGGATGCGGTAGCTCAAACCACGAGGCAGGTCCAGAATTCCTTGAGGATCCGGTTCCAACGCCAGATCTCGCCCGAACGGAGACGGATCCGCTGCCGCAAGATACCGATTGAGGCCAAGCATGCCGGTCGCCATCAAGCCGGCTGATCGTAGATACTCTCTTCTATTCAACGCCATCTCAAACACCGGTCAAAGCGAACGAAAAGTGGGTTACGCGTCGAGGACCTCGGTCTCACGGTCTTTGGCGGCCTCTACCACGAGCGTTTCATATTTTTTTGTCAAATCTTGAATCTCTTCTTTGAGAGATTCCCGCTGATCTTCGCTAAGTTCCTTTTCTTTCTCTGCCGTGTCGGCGGCCTTGTTCCCATCCCGTCGAATATTACGAATAGAAACTTTTCCTTCTTCGGCCAGTTCCTTGATCCGCGTCACCATTTTTCGACGCACCTCGCCGGAAAGTGGTGGAATATTGATGCGGATTAATTTACCGTCACTCTGTGGATTATAGCCTAGGTCGGATGCCAGAATGGCCTTTTCAATATCTTTGATGGTCGATGGATCAAAGGGTCGAATTACAATTTGCGTCGGTTCGGGGGCACCCACATTGGCCAGTTGCTTCAGTGGCGTCGGGGACCCATACGCTTCGACACGGAGGGTATCGACCAGACCCGGATTAGCGCGTCCCGTGCGGATCCCGGCAAGGCTATGCTTTAGCCGGTCCACGGTCTTTTCCATCCGCTCTTCGACATCGAGCAAGATCTCATCACTATCCATCGTGTTTTACCTCATTGCTTTTCGAAGGAAATCTTTACGCAAACGCAGCAAATATTCACACGCTTTTTGCGTCGTGTGCGTTGGTTATGAACCCTGTTTCACAACTGCATTACTCGTGACTTGCGTGCCGACCGATTCCCCTCGAACAGCTCGTTCGATATAGCCTTCTTTTTTATAGTTGAAGACAACAATTGGCATTTGATGTTCCATGCATTGCGCGATTGCTGTGGAATCCATCACCCTTAAGTTCTGTTCCCGAATGGCGTCATAGCTTAGTTCACGATATAGAACCGCATGCGGATTTTTTTCCGGATCATCACTGTAGACACCATCAACACGTGTCGCTTTGAGCAACGCATCTGCCTCGAGTTCAAGTGCCCGTTGGGCGGCTGCGGTGTCTGTCGTTACAAAAGGGCTACCGGTGCCGGCTGCTAGGATGACGATCCGTCCCTTTTCAAGGTGTCGTCGAGCACGTCGGCGGATATAGGGTTCTGCCACTCCGTCCATGCGGATGGCGGTAAGCAATCGAGTTTCGGCTCCGAGCGACTCCAACGCATCCTGCAGCGCGAGGCCATTGATTACGGTTGCCAACATACCCATGTAGTGGGCCGTAGCCTCCTGAATAACCGTATTGCCGGCGGTAAATTGCGCGCCGCGCAAGATGTTTCCGCCCCCAATCACGATTGCAATCTGAACACCTTGACTCGCCGCCCTGAACGTTTGCTGAGCGACATGGGTGACCGCTTCCATGCTAATACCGCGCTGCCCGTCTTCACAAAAACTTTCACCCGATAGTTTGAGAATCACACGGCGGTATTGTCTCTCGCCAGCTGGATCAGCCATCGTGAAACCTTTCGAAGTGAAGCAAAGCGTCAGATTCAGACGCGTTTGAATTAGAAAACCTTAAACACTTGTTATGCAGAAGTCGTATTTCGGCTACCGGGTCATTTTCACGGGGTCACTCACCGCCGAGTTCCCAATGGACAAATTTAATCAACTTCATGTTGGCAGTTTTGGCATAGTCGCCCACCGTTTGTTTGTCATCTTTAACAAACGGTTGCTCTTCCAGTACCTTCTGGGCGTAGAACTGCCGCATCCGTCCATCAATCATTTTTTCAATAATCTGCTCGGGCTTGCCTTCCTTACGCGCGGCTTCCGAGAGGATTTCCCGTTCTTTTTCCACCAGGGCAGGGTCAAGATCTTCCTTGCTTACCGCCCCTGGGTTCATTGCCGCAATGTGCATGCAGACATCCTTCGCCACATCACCATCGCCTCCCTCGACTTGCAGGAGAACGCCCTTAGTCACACCAGAGTGGTGAGCATAGCCACCGCAGGGTGCGTCAACCCGGAGGATCCGCTTGAGATTGAACACCTCACGAATGCGGTTATATAGATCGTCTTTCTGCTCTCGAAGCGTCGAGCCTTCCACGCTTGGAGAAGGTTGGTCAAGCAGTTCGTCAGGTGTCTCCGCCCCAGGTCCGGTGGCCAACTGTTTCGCGAGGTCATTGGCTAAGGTGATAAATTCTTCATGGCTCGCCACCGGGGCCGATTCGCATTGCAATTCGATCATTGCAGCCACACCGTTGTCGAAATCGGTATAGATCCCCATCCGACCTGATGAGGTGTCCCGAGTCCCTATTTTCGTTTCCTGGGTTTTGATTCCCTTTTTCCGGAGTGCTTCGACTGCCGCCTCTTCGTCACCACCCGTTTCAGTAAGCGCCTTTTTGCAATCCATCATTGGCAACCCGGTACGCTCACGTAATGATTTGACTGCTGCTGCAGTGATTTCAGCCATGATTTTTTCAGCTCCTCATCTTCTCTCAATTTTCCTCAAAAAAATCATACCAGGGCAACCACCGGTCGATTACTGGCACTGAGGCAATCGATGCCAGTTCGGTAAATCGCTGCTCTGGTGAACCTAATTATTTCTTTGCGCTCGACTTGCCAGCTCCCGCCACATCGATCGTCGTCTTGGGTGGTTCGGGCGTGCTGCCCTCGGACTTGACATGTTCGTCGACGGCTGCCTCGGCTTTGCCTTCAAGGATGGCATCTGCCAGGATGCGGGTGACGAGTTCAATACTACGAATGCTGTCATCATTACCAGGAATAGGCAGGTCCACTAGGTCGGGATCACAATCGGTGTCAATCAAAGAAACGGTTGTGACGCCGAGCTTCGTCGCTTCGCGAATTGCATTTCGTTCTTTATTGGGGTCGATCGTTAGCAGGCAAGCAGGCAAACGATCCATTGTCCGGATCCCATTCAGATTTTGGAACATCTTTCGCTTTTCTCGGGAAAGCGAAGACTGCATTTTTTTTGAATAGTCTTGAATCTGCTCGCCGCCCAGAATTTCCTCGAGTTCCTCGAGACGAGTCAGGCGACTGCGAATCGTCCTAAAATTTGTCAGCGTTCCACCGAGCCATCGTTGGGAAACAAAAGGCATTCCACAACGTTGGGCTTCGCGTTCAACGGTATCGGTTGCCTGTCGTTTGGTACCGACAAACAGAATAAGACTTCCGCTGGCAGCGACCTGCTTGAAATATTTGCGTGCTCGAAGCAGACCGCGGACAGTCTCACGGACATCGATAATGTGAATCAGCTTCTGGCGACCGTAGATATAGGGACCCATTTTCGGGTTCCAACGACTCGCCCGGTGTCCGAAGTGAACACCCGCTTCAACTAGCTGTTTGACCAATGCATCGGCCATTTTTTACGCCTCCTCACCTTGCCGTCGGCACATCATCGGGAGAAACCCCAGAGGATTTAACTTCCGAGACGTTGAACAAGGTTGCAATGAAATGGGCCAAGTAAAAACCAAACCAGTTCGTCACGGGCCCGCTGCGCGACGGAACGTGCATGTTAGGGGGCAGGCGGTTTGGGGTCAATCGGGTGGCTGCTGGAGTGTCGCTTTCGGATCGTCGCCGGGCAATTTCCCCCTATCCCCGGTCATGATGCCCCGGGCAAAAAAATAGACCATTCCGTAGAGAAAACTGCCGAAGAAGATTGCCGCCACCGTGATGGTATTGTAGTGGTCGGCAAAGAGCACTCGAATCGGGGGCAGCGTGCTTTTGGGTATCTTCCGCTGTACCGGTCCGGTCCCTGTGGCCTGGATGGCTGCCGCATCGCGCCACTGTTGCCAGGAATTTTCGAGCTCCGTATCTGCGGGTGCAAGTTGCCGCTGACGCACTGAACTCAGGCCATAAAAAATCGTCGCGACCGTGAATAAATAACCCACCGCCCAGCATAACGTTGGTAGATTCGGACGGCCGAATTTCATCGCTTGGTCATTCCGAGGTCCAGTGTCCCCCACATAAGAGATCTCTTATGTGGGGTATTAATTGTGCAATCGATCGCGAACGATGGCTGATCGAACGTTTTAGCTGTGGTCCCAGTTCGCCGAAGGTGCGATGATATTCACAGATTTCGAACAGGGGATCATAGCCGAATCCATGGGTCCCGACCTCTTTGCGGCGGATAACGCCGTGACACTTTCCTGTCGCCGATCCTCGGATGTTGCCTTTCGGATCAGCGAGTACGGCATGACAAACGTAATGCGCTGTGCGGCGTGCGTTGGGAACATCGGTCATCCGCTCAAGCAACAGTTGGTTGTTTTCCGGATCGCTTGCCTCTGCCCCGGCAAAACGAGCCGAGTAAATGCCCGGTTGCCCATCGAGCGCATCGACACACAGGCCGCTGTCCTCACCCAACACCCAGGCGTTAAGATGTATCGCTTGCTGGCATGCTTTTTTTGCGGCGTTTTCCTCGAAGGAGTCTCCGTCCTCGACCACATGTAATGCTTGATCGTAGTCGGCGAGCGTGCGAATTTTAAGCGCCAACGGAATGAGAAGCTCGTGTAATTCTTTTCGCTTTTTTGCGTTATGGGTTCCGAGAATGAGCAGGGGCTCGTATGCCATCTTCGCTTTAAGGGTTGCTGAGAGTGCGCTGTGCAAAATCGCTGCTGACAGATCGTTGGGGAACCGAGATCAACACAGGTTTAATATCAAATGGTATCCCAAGTAGTGTCTCGGGAAGAATTCCTGTTTGCAAGCCGGGGTGTTGAATGTCGGACGAAGTTCCTTGCCGTTTTGCGGAGAACCGCTGCAACAGTTCCTGGACTTCTGGTGTATAGGCAACCCGTCCCTCTTCATTTACCTGCTCGGCTTGGGAAAAACTGCCCACGGTCACAATGCTCTGTTTGCGATCGTGAAACTGATACGCTTCGTATCCCTTTGCCCGTAACGCAATGGTCAGTCGATGGGCTTTTATTGCACCTTTCTCTAATCGACTCGACTGCATGCCTTTAGTCTCAATTTCCTTTATGTGCTTAGGGTGCACCGCCGCCAGTCCAGTGAATGTCGCGACTTTGACTGTGAATGTCTCGGGACAATCGAGTAGGCTGTGCTCGATGTCCTCGTTTAGTTGCGCTACAAATCGATCGACACCCTGAGGTCGGAAATATTCTTCCGGTAGCAACGGGTTGGTTGTAATGAAGGCTAGTTTCATCGCGCCACCCGCGCTCGACTTATCTTTCTTGAGGCTTTGATTGTGAACCTTCCGCAATTCTGCAAAGGAACGACTCTCTTTTTTGTCTTCATCCGCCAGCGAACTAAGGTCCAGTTTTTTGATTTTCTTTAGGTCGCGCTGTGCTTTCGGGTCATCGACCGAAGTATAGTTTCCGATCAGAACAGCTACCTCCTCGAATGAATTATTTGATTGATGACGCATGCGACGCGGATTGCCGAACCGATCTACACCACGTCCGACGAAGGACTTAGAGAAATCGTATGTCTCTTGGTGGAGGTAGGCAGTAAGCTTGTGTTTTTTTCGTAGTTCAGCGACTGTCTGGGTTGCATCTTTGGTGGCTGTCGGCCCGCGAAATGAAAGCGCCATGATCATCCACGGACCCTGCTCATCGGTAAGATAGTGTGTTGCCGATTCGTCAGCATGCGGTTGTTTTACCCCCTCAGGGTCGTCGGCCCAAAGACGATCCCACCAACCGGGAGCGGCAGCGGCCTGCTCGATAAACAAGGTTCCCAGCAGGAGCAGAAAAGAAATACGTTTCCAAATGGATGGCGGCATATCAAGCATGAATCGTGATGCTTTCCAGTGTCAGTTGGCAGTGAATTTGCGGCGGGAGTCTAGCAGACGCCCGAACCGATCCGCCAGATCGTTTTTGAAGACCGCTTGCGGTGCTACCAACGGGTGGTAGTGCTTGCTGGAAAGTAAGATTGAGATGCTAGCTTATGCATGGCAAACATGCTGTCTGCAAAAAATGGGACGATAGAAAACGTCCAGCCGTGAGCGCGTTACACGTTGTGCGGGTAGCTGCGGCGCCAGCCGCCCCAAGAGTCGGGAAGTGGAGGATAGCGGGCTCGAACCGCTGACCTTCTGGCTGCCAGCCAGACGCTCTCCCAACTGAGCTAATCCCCCATGTGTTTACGTGTCCTGAGCGAATGACCTTTTCCATGTGCTTCGAGTCTCTCTCAGCACACAAGCGGGGCATTGCCAAGGCACGATAAAAACTCTATCAACGCGGAGTGAAACTGTCAACGGAGAGCTAAACCCGAAATCCATAACCGGTCACGCGGCGGGTCACGTGGCGGATAGATAATGTATGAAACGCTGGCTACTTCATAGCATCAAGATTGCGCTGGCGTTCGGGATCCTTGCCTTCCTGTTTTGGCGGACCTTCGAGAACAATCCGGAAGTTTACGGGCAGCTGCAGAGCGAAGCGAAAGATTGGCCTCGTTTGGCATTGGCTTGTCTGATCCTGTTGGGTTGTAGTCTGGTTTCATTTTTTCGCTGGTATTTGCTGGTGCGAGTATTGGGCCTTTCCCTCTCTCTTTGGACTGCGATCAAGCTGGGATTTGTGGGTTATTTTTTCAACTTTTTTTCCCTCGGAGTGGTGGGGGGAGATATTTTTAAGGCAGCACTTTTGGCAAAAACGCAGGCAAAACATCGCACCGAGGCTGTGCTCAGTGTCGTGGTAGATCGCTGTGTCGGGTTCTACACATTGCTGCTTTTAGCATCTCTCAGCATTTTGTTTTGGGGTGGTGTTTTTCTTTCATTTCCCAAACAGCAAGATCCGCTTGGCTGGCTCTTTGTAGTCACCTTGTCTGCGTTCTTGTTTGCGACGCTTGGACTTTGTTTTTCGCAACCACTTTGGCAAGGCTGGCTCGGGCAAAAAATTTCCACCGTGCCCAAGATAGGCACCTTTCTTGGCCGCGTACATTCCGCGCTGGGCACCTATTTTCGCTACAAGAAAACACTCGGACTAGCGCTGCTCTTGACGCTCGGCAGTCAGGCTGCGACTGCTCTCGCCTTCTGGCTGATTGCAACCGGTTTACCCGGATCAGCACCAAGCTTATCGCAATTTCTAGTAATTGTTCCACTCTCTCTCGTTGCGGCGGCAGTTCCTTTGCCGATGGGAGGCTTGGGTGCGCTGGAAGCGATGCTTGCCTACCTTTATCAGTTGCTGTCTTTTCCGCCGGCAAGAGGTTTGCTTGTTGCGTTGGCTTATCGGCTGAGCACGATCTTTGTCGCGATTGGGGGCGTCCCATTCTTTCTTAAATCACGTGATGGACAACAACGAACGGGGACCAAAGCACTCTGTTCCCGGAACTCGCAGGCTGGAAATGCGGACTAAGCTTGCCTTCGCTCGACGCGGTGCTTGGTGAGGTCGCGAGGAGCAAGCCACATTTCATCTCATCGATCAGCTGCGATCTGCCATAAGCCGTTTTTCCTCTGCAGCACTCAAGCGATAGTAGTGCGGAGAAAAGTCCCAGAGACTTGCGACCTTGCCGCTCTCAAATTTTTCTGCGCCGAGGCGTGCGACACATTCAGCGCGAGGGTGCCAATATTCCTTGGGTAAAGGTTTCACCGTCTCTGGCAAACGCTCACCCAACGTGGCCAGTAGTGGACCGGTCACTCGTTCATCTTGCGCAAGGCGATGCAGCCATGCTTCTGTTTCCATTAATTGCGGATCAATGGAAGCTTGCCGATGATCGGCAGCTTCCATCGAATAGCGGGCCGCAACACACTGCCCCCTACCGGCATCCATAGCACACCAAAGCGGTGAACCTGCGGGGCTACTTTCCGCAAGCACACGGAGTGAATTGACTCCCACTAGTTGTGCATTCACGGCAAAGGCGAGCACCTGTGCTGTGACACATCCGATCCGCAGTCCCGTAAAAGAGCCAGGGCCCTGCGTGACGGAAATCAACTCTAAGTCGCCTTTGGACCAACCGCACCTAGCCAGTGCCTCGTCGATAACTACGAGCAAAGATTCTGCAGTTCGGGTCTCTTGCGGTAGAGAAATTTCGGTAGGCGGATCAGGAGTTTCAGAATCCCAGACAGCAACCGAGCCTGTGCGACCACTCGTTTCCAAAGCAAGCGTTTTCATGCAGCACACGATTTAGTAAAAGTTGAAGCGAATGGAGAGCGAACGAAAATGGGTTCAGGAGTGCCGCGGGTAAAGCAACATTTCCTGGGAGGCCGCCGAACAGGGCGTCGACTCCACTTATAACAGGAAGCGACCGGTCATTTCGAGCCTACCGTCAGTTCATGCCTCTGCCGTCGATTGGCATGCCATGTGGATCGGACCGCTTGACCACCGTAGTTTTGCAGCATACGATGATCGATTGCCCCTAAAATGTTGCCTGAAAAATGGTTACATGCACTCCCCAAAATCACCCCGCCCAAGTGTAAAGGCTCAAGCCGGGAACAAGAGTTGTCCGAACTCGCTTCAAGGTTTTGAGACGACTCGATCACTCGATAGATAGCATAGAGGTTTCGATTGCCGTGAAGCGTGCATTGATCAGTGATATCCACAGCAACCTTGAGGGCCTTAATGCGGTGCTTGAGGATATTCGGCAGCAAGAGATCACCGAGATCTATTGTCTCGGGGATATCATCGGATACGGTCCGAATCCTCGCGAGTGTATCGATTTGGTGATTGATTGCGACGCTTGTTTGTTAGGAAACCATGATCAAGGTGCGTTGTTCGATCCCGAAGGTTTTAACTCCGGTGCCGAACAGGCAATTTTTTGGACGCGGGGACAACTGGAGGATCCGCAACAGAATGCCAAAGATAATGCCCGTCGTTGGGATTTTCTCGGCGAGTTGCCTCGGAACAAAAAGGAAGAAAAGTATCTTTTTGTGCACGGATCGCCCCGTAATCCACTCAATGAATACGTTTTTCCTGAAGACATCTACAATCAACGTAAAATGGAAAAATTGTTCAGCCTCTTTGATCAGTGCTGCTTTCAGGGACATACGCATGTGCCGGGGGTCTTTACCGAGGGATTACGCTTTTTTTCGCCCGATGATTTAGGATACGAGTATTCAACGAGTGACGAAAAAATCATGGTCAATGTCGGCTCAGTTGGCCAACCGCGCGATGGTGATCCACGAAGTTGTTATGTGATTCTTACTGAAGATGGATTGCAATATCGTCGCGTTGAGTATGATTTCGAAGAGACGATCAAAAAGATCTACGATATTCCGGAACTGGACAACTTTCTTGGTGACCGACTTCGTGCGGGTCGCTAGCAGAGGAATGACCGCAGATGCTCCACTGTTTTTCTCAGCGAGGTCTTTCTTGTGGATAAGCGTTTTTTTGTTTTCCTGGCGCTCTCCATGTTTGTACTCGTGGGATCCCAGGCCATCTTCGACCGGCTATATCCGCCACCAAAACCATTAACACAGAACCCTGCGCAGAAACCTACGCAGGAAAATACTGACTCCGACTCAACCAGCCTGCTGCAGCAAAAACCACAGTTGCAACAAATCCAGCAAAAGGAAAAGGCTGTCGAAGGGGAGTTACCGGATTCCTCATCCCCCCAGCAGCCCCCTACGCCGACATCGGGATCCACTCCGGCGAACGAGAATAGTCCCCGCTCGGTTGAGAGTTCGTCTCAACCACAAGTGAGTGAAACCGATTACCCGCTTCGCTACGTCGGGCTCGGTTCGCTAGATCCAAACAGTGACGCACGCGCGTTGGTTACGCTGAGCACCCATGGCGGGAGCATCGTTCGTTTAGAGCTTAATGATCCCCAGTACCAGGACATCCAAGATAAGCGCGGCTATCTGGGGCATTTGGTCGGCAGGCCACACTCGCGGGGTTGGGAGGTACAGTATGTGGGTCTAGGGACGCCTGCCGAGATAGCCGGACTTCGAGTCGGTGATGTCATTGGACGAGCGACACTGGCAGGCAAAGATCAGGCAATTGGTCGCTTGGAAGATCTTGAAAGACTTCTCGAGGAGTCAAAGGTCGGCGAGACACTACGGCTCGAGATCATTCGCCAATCGCAGTCTGTCTCACCGCTGACGATCACACTGACGCCCCGTCCGCTTGAAATCATGCGACCCGAAATGGGCAGCCAACCGCTGGAGGATTTTGGGGCGGGATTACACGATCCATTTTCGTTGCTGCTCACTCTTAGTCGGATTGATGACGTAGAAAAGTTGCCAGGAGAACGGTCTATCCAAGGGGCCGAACTGCGGGATGTGCAGTGGAATGTAGCCTATCAGGATCCTCTTGCGGTCGAATTCGAATTGCCGCTACCGGCCTATGATCTGGTGCTCACCAAGCGGTATGAGTTGGCTCGCGTGCCGTCCGAGCAACTTAAAAATCCAGATTTCAAGGCTTACCACATCATGGTTGAAATCACGATTGAAAACAGAGGGCCGAAGTCACGAGACGTTGCCTATCTACTTGATGGGCCGACCGGAATGCCTGTAGAGGGCTGGTGGTATTCGCGAAAAATCGGGCGGACCTGGAGTGGGGGAGGTTTACGTGATGTGGCAGCCCACTCGTTAAGCGACGGGGCCAATCTGATCAGCACAGCGAAGATTGTTGAGGAAGAAACTGAGGCTGAGGAAGATCCGAGTGTCAATCTTCAGCTCTCTTCAGGCGAGCCCAATCCGCTCGCCTATATCGGTGTGGAAACACAGTACTTTGCAGCTATTCTGATACCGCTGGATAAAGAAAACGATGAATCCCAGCAATATAAAAGTTATCGTGGCATCGTTGTCGGAGATCAACATCCGGATAAATCGAAACTATACCTCACGAACGTAACTTCCCAGGTTGCAAGCGTGACCCATCAGGTCGCCGCGGGAGAAAAGGTAAGCCAGAAATTTCAGTTTTTCACGGGGCCGAAAAAACGGAAATTACTCGAACAGTATGACGTTCCCGGGTTTCCCGAACCGGTCAATCTTTCGGAACTGATTTATTATGGTTGGGCCATTTGGGGTCTTTTTGCTCGACCGCTTACCGACGTACTCAACTTTTTTTATGGAATTATTCCCAACTACGGCATTGCGATTATCTTGCTCACAGTGCTCGTGCGTTTATGCATGTTTCCATTGAGCCGCAAGCAAGCGCTCAACGCTCAAAAGATGCAGGAACTCCAGCCTGAGATAAAGAAAATTACGGAAAAGTATAAAGGCGATATGGAAAAGCGCAGTAAAGCGTTGCAGGAACTCTATCGCAAGCATCACTACAATCCACTGGCCGGATGTCTACCGCTCTTTATCCAGATGCCGATTTTTATCGGTCTTTATCGGGCACTGATGACCGACGTTGCTTTGCGTCAGGCACCCCTGGTCAGCAAGGCATTTCCCTGGGCCGACAATCTGGCCGCACCGGATATGCTGTTTCGATGGGATCATCTGATTCCGATCCCCTTTCTCACGGCCGCAACCGGCTGGCTTGGACCTTATCTGAATATTCTTCCGCTGATCACTGTGTTTCTTTTTATCTTGCAACAGAAGTTGTTCATGCCACCGCCGACGGACGAACAATCTGCAATGCAGCAAAAAATCATGAAATACATGATGGTCTTTATGGGCTTCATGTTTTTTAAGGTGCCAAGCGGACTCTGCCTCTATTTTATTGTGTCTAGTTTGTGGGGAATCGGGGAACGAAAATTTCTTCCCAAG
>JAYZMM010000045.1:0-20902 GCA_036153155.1 Planctomycetota bacterium | reverse complement strand
AAGTATGGGACATGTTGGACGCGGCTTGCGATGGAAACGTTGCTGAGGCAATGAAACAATTAGAGCGGTTGATTTACGCTGGCGAGCATCCGATCGCTATATTGGGGCAAGTCGCTTTTCCGCTCCGTAAGTTTTCCCTTGCCGCAAGCATTTACCGATCCGCAGAGAAGGAACACAAAAAGATTCCGCTTAGTGCGGCTCTGGAGCGGGCAGGGGTCCAACGTTATTTTCTTGCAGACAGCGAACGGAGATTGAAGCGACTCGGTCGGGATCGTGCAGCCGCGATTTATCGTTGGTTACTGGATGCCGACTTGGCAATGAAAGGAGAGAGCAGTCGGGCGGATCGAGCGCGGATTGTATTGGAGAGGCTGATCGTGCGAATCGCCGTGCCACGCTCGGTGCCGCTTTCGACCTATCCGGAGATGCCGAGAGTATCGCGGTCTCTGTGACTGCTGTGACTAGAAATTCTGATTGAAAACTCTCAATTTTCATCATATACATTGCGGTTGCTGGTTTCATCGATCACTGATACCATCCCCTGCCCGAGGGAGTTTGGGGAAACAGATCATGGAATTCAAAACGGTTTCACAAGGTCAAGGTGATAGCCTGTGTCCAGTGAGCCTATCTTCGAATCGTGCGGTGATGTTCCGTTGTCGAATATCAAAAATATTTTTTGCATCGTTATTCGTTTTCGCGATAACCGGATGCAATGGATGGCCATGGCGCGAGGGCGCTGTTCCCGATTCGGTAGCGATGTGCCGACAACTTTCCCAGCAAGCCATTGCACGCATGGAAGCGGATCAGTGGCAGGAAGCAGAGGGGTTGTTAGATCGTGCAGTCACGGCATGCCCTATTGATCCAGACGCGCGTCGTTATTATGCGGAAACCCTTTTGCACCGCGGAGCATCTGCGGACGCGCTCGCTCATCTGGAACAGGCGATCCGCCTCACACCCAATGACACTTCGCTTGTGATTCGAGCCGGTGAGATCTGCTTTCAGATGGGTGATTATGATGATGCGCGCCGTTGGGCCAACGAGGCAATCAATATCGACCCATCTTCCGCTGACAGTTGGGCTTTGAGTGGCTTAATTTATCGAGTCGAAGACAATCCTCGAAGATCATTAGCCGACTTCCAACGCGCATTGGGGTATCGACCAGAAGATCCGAATCTTCTCGTTGCGGTTGCCGAAATTTATATGTCGCTCGGCAGACCAGGTCGGGCATTATTGCACCTGCAGAATCTTTCGGAAACTTATGTTTCAGGTGAAGTACCTCCCGCCGTACTGGCGAGGAAGGCAGACGCACTCACGGCGTTGGGACGCCACCAGGAGGCAGCTACTCAATATCGCATGCTTTGTCAGCAGACCCAACCTTCGGCCGAAGTCTATTATCGTTTGGCCCAAGCAGAGTTGCGAGCGGGCGAGGTCCAGGGAGCAAAAATTGCGACAGAAATGGCACTGCAAGTTGATCCCGCACACCCACTCAGTGTCCAGCTTCTAGGCCAACTGCCGCCTGACAGTGGCGTGCCTCAAGGTCATTGAGATGCAGTCCTGGAAAAGTAAGCCGTTCTAATGGATGAGTCTTCGCCTCAAGACCTTTTCAATTGGGTTCAGTCGTTGGAAATCTTTTCTTTGGCATCCGTCGACTCGACTGCCTCCGCACTGCAGTCCGGTTCGCTCTTTGATCCGTAGGCGTTCCAAAGCAAAGCAATGGCACCAATCACGAGTAGACTGTCTGCAATGTTGAAATTTGGCCACCGCCACGCGTCGTTCCACTGCAAAAGAATCCAATCTCTTACGGCATAAATGGGGGTGCCTGGTGATTCGCCTCCCAGTAAACCGCGAGGCCACAAAAGTCCATGCATTCCGAGGCGGTCGTACAAATTGCCAAAAATCCCGGCCGTGATTCCAGACAGGGCAAGCGTGAGATACCAGTCCTTTGCCTCCCCTAAAATAAAAAGCCAATAGAGAATGCCCACGACAGCAAGCACCGAGAGCAGTGCAAACCAGAAGACCCACCCCTGACCGATGCCAAATACTGCACCCTGGTTCAAGCTGACCTGCAACCCGATGTGATCTTTCCAGAGCCAAAGGACCGCTGGTTTGTCTGGCGTGGGCGGCCAGAGTTTGGAAAAGATCCAACTCTTTGTTCCCAGGTCAGCAATCACCCCCACCAGGGCGATGAACAAAAACACAAAGTAGCGATTAGCGGGAACCAGCGGGATTCCTCCTCACGCAATTACCCATGTCCTTCGATTTCCCGAGAGCAACGTAAATTCGTTTAAGCCCTCACTCACTGCTCACGCTTCGATGCGCATTGAATGCAGAGCGGGGTGTAGGGTATCGCTTTTAGCCGTGTTTTACGGATGGCCTTGCCGCAGTCTTCACAATCTCCGTAACTGCGGTCTTCGATCCGCTCAAGTGCTGCCTCGACGGCTTCCAAGGTCGATTCCTCACTCTCCATCATACTTAGCGTAAATTCTTGTTCGTAATTGTCGCTCCCGATGTCTGCCATGTGAATTGGCATACTCGAAAGATCGCCGTTCGCTTCACTCCGCGTTTTATTGAGAGCAACATCAGCCATGGTTGTCACATCGCCTCTTAGACGCGACCGCAGGCTTAAAAGCATTTCCTTATATGGCTTCATCTCTGCTTTTTTCATGTTGTTTCTCCGCTGCTGGGCCGCTCCACTGTGGATACAGAAATCGATCGATTCCCTTTGGCAACGCTCTATGCAGTGCTTAAAGAGGCAACATTGTAGGGACCGGTGATAAAACTGTCAAAGGACCTGATGGCTGTGACCTTGCTTGCGGCAGGGGGCTGCAATAGACTGAAAAAGCTTACAAATCACGGGTTTGGACCTCGGTTCCGAATCCTTGATCCCATGATCGCGAGCGTTTTTGAATTCGCTTGAGGAGTCCGCTAGTTGCGTACGCAGAGACCGTGAAAGACATCGCTTTCCAACGCTGTATTTCTCCCGCCTGTGGGAAGCAATATGACCTCGGCGAAATTCAGCTTCAGTGCGACGAATGCGGACAACTTCTTGATATCGCCTACGATTGGGATCGCCTTGAGGTTCCGCAGAAGCTTCAAGTGTTTGATGGCCACCAAGGTTCGCCAAAAGACCCGAGAATCCGTAGTGGTGTTTGGAGATTTCATTCGCTGCTTCCTTTCGCGCCACTAGATCAAGTGGTCACGATCGGTGAGGGGCATACCTTGCTGCAACATGCGTCGCGTGTCGCGCGATATGTTGGCATCAAAACAGGCGAACTCTATTTGCAGTATGAGGGCATGAACCCCTCCGGTAGCTTTAAAGATAACGGTATGGCGGCTGCGTTCACCCATGCCGCGCGCATGGGCGCCACGCGGGCTGCGTGTGCATCGACGGGAAACACCAGCGCATCCTTGGCAGCGTTTTGTTCCGTCACTCGACAAATGAAGGCGATCATTTTTATTGGCTCTGGAAAAATTTCTTTCGGTAAGTTATCGCAAGCTCTTGATTACGGGGCGCTGACAATTCAAATCATGGGTGATTTTGATGATGCGATGCGTCGTGTTCGGGAAGTAGCGGGCAAATCGGGAATCTATCTGGTCAATAGCGTAAATCCCTTTCGCCTTGAAGGACAGAAGACTGTGATGTTCCGGGTTCTCCAATCACTTGGGTGGGAGGTTCCCGATTGGATTGTCGTGCCTGGCGGGAACCTCGGGAATTCGAGTGCGTTCGGTAAAGCATTTGCCGAACTGTTTGCTCTCGGTCTGATTGACCGCATTCCGCGGCTTGCGGTAATTAACGCCCACGGAGCCAACACTCTATATCAGCTCTATGAGGAACAAGGGCTTCGGTGGAATCAGGGAGTTCCTCGACGGGATCAAGTCGATGACTATTACGCTGATTTGGAAAACTCAGGACAGCGGGCGGCCACCATCGCCAGTGCAATTGAAATCAACCAGCCGGTGAACTTTTATAAATGTTTGCGGGCATTGGAGACCTGTAATGGAGTGGTGCGAGAGGTCAGCGATCAAGAAATTCTGGATGCAAAAGCACAGGTCGGAGCGGGTGGCCTCGGATGCGAACCGGCGAGTGCTGCGAGCGTTGCCGGGGCGAAAAAACTTTGCGCGGAGGGGGTGATTGCGCCTGAAGATCGGGTTGTCTGCATACTCACAGGTCATTTATTGAAAGACCCGGATGCCACGGTGGCCTATCATTCGGGCGATGCAGATATGTTTCAACGCGTGCTTGCCTCGCGTGGAGTTGAGAAGACCAGTTTTGCAAATCGTGCTGTTGTTGTGCCTAATGATGTAAATCAGATCGTAGATGCAATTGAGCAACATGCCTCACAGGATTGATCTGTTTCTGATGGGCCGTTGCGCGATTGCTCTTTGAAAGGAAACCGATGGGAAAAAAACGAATCGTTATTCACGGCGCAGCAGGTCGCATGGGACAGCGATTGATCGCGCTTGCGACAGTCGATTCACAGTGGGAAATAGTCGGCGCTTTGGAGTCCGCAAATCATCCCCAGCTCGGAAACGATGCGGGCGAAATTGCTGGTGTTGGGCCGCTGCAGTTGCCTCTCGAATCGACTTTGCCCGAAGCAGACGTAGTGGTTGATTTTTCGGTGCCTGAGGCCACGGTGGCTTTGGCTCAAGTTTGCGCAGCGAATGGCGTTCCACTCGTCACAGCGACGACGGGTCTCGATGACAAGCAGTTGCAAATCGTTCAAGATACGGCAAAGACAGTTGCCGTGCTTTGGGCGCCGAGCATGAGTCTCTTGGTCAATCTGACAATGAAATTGGCAGAGATGGCGGGTAAAGCATTAAAAGATTATGAGTCGGGAGTCGACGTTGAAATCATCGAGCGCCATCATCGATTCAAAGAAGATGCACCGAGTGGAACGGCGTTGAAATTTGGACAATTGATCGCAACAGCAATGGGTATGACGCAGCATCGTCACGGTCGCGAGGGCCAAACAGGTGCTCGACCGGCAGATGAAATTGGGTACCATGCCGTTCGGATCGGCAATAACCCGGGCGAACACAGTATTCTCTTTGGCCTGTTGGGGGAGACGCTGGAGTTACACGTTGCTGCGACCAATCGTGATGCCTATGCGAGCGGGGCACTCGCGGCAGCTCGTTTTCTGATCGATAAACCGGCAGGTTGGTACGGGATGGGGGATGTACTCGGTTTCTGATCAGAGGCTGCAAGAGTTCCGTGTCGGATCTAAGGCACTTAAAAGGCCAAGTAAAAGGTTTGATGGCAAAGTGTGACGAAGGATATCGCTGTGAGGTGTGCGGTGAAAACGTGGAAGCGATCACACAGAGTGATCTCTACTTGCGTTACGTCATAGGGCAGGTCGATCCCGAGACGCTTCATACGGCTGCCGAACGCCATATTCGCTGTAATCCTGCGGTAGCCCAATTTATTGTTGATGATGCATTCTCACCGGTTTCTACTACCGGAGATTTCGACAAGCGAAATCTGGATCGCAGCTACGTGATGGACCAGGAGAATCTGATCACTCGAGGGTGGCTGCGTCTTTGTGAACTTGACGGTTCGGATACACCGATTATCGAATACCCGCTGCCCGAAGTGCGGGCCAAGATGCAATTGCGATATCCCTAAGCATTTACCGGCAGCATTCACCGGCGCGAGCCGTGGACGTTCCTAATGCACGATATTTGCTCGAATAGATTCTGTAGCCTCTATGCTATTCGGGCTCAAATGCTTCGCAAATCAAGTGGATGGCGTGTAGGTGAAGCTCTTGAATCCGCGGTGGATCGTCACTTGGGACGGTAACGGCATGGGAAACCGATTCTATTTGGGATTTCGACCCGGTGAATCCCAGGATGATCATTTCCTGTTGCGACGCTTGCCGTACTGCCCGCAGCAGATTCTCTGATTTGCCGGATGTTGAGAAAACAATGAGCACGTCTTTTGGTTGCCCCAAAGCTTGTACCTGTCGTAAAAAAATATCCTCAAATCCAAAATCGTTACCGATGCATGTCAGTACTGCACTGTCGGCCGTGAGTGCGACGACAGGGTAGGGGATTCGGTTGGTGCGATAACGGCCTACCATTTCGTCAGCAAAGTGTTGTGCGATAGTTGCGGAACCGCCATTGCCCGCTACAAGGACTTTGTTTTGTCTGGAGAAAGTCTGTTTTAAGCATCGGATCGTTTCATCAATCTGCTCGTGCCAAGCGTCAACGTCAACTAATGACGTGCGCAACTGTTCTGTCTGTAGTTTGAGATTCGTATGCATGTACTTTACGCTACCTTCTGGCTTTTCAATCTCGCTAGTGAAGCTAGTCAATTTTTTCAGTCCCGAGACTGACAATATCGCTTCGGTAGAAAACGGCAATGGGAATTAATAATAACCCCGTGATTCCAAAAATGCTGAACTTCGGCAACTGCATCCACTGTAAAAGTTCGTCACTCAGGAAAAAAAACATGGCAGCAAGCACGATTGCGATCCAGTTCACCAAATTCATCGCCCCAATCACCCGTCCTTTAATTTTCTGAGGGGGTCTGGCTTGTAAATATACTTGCACGGGAAGCGCAAATAGCCCTGCAAAAAATCCGGAAAATATGAGACCCACATAGCTTCCCTGCACGCCCAGCAGATGATGCCAAGGTTGTTTGGTTGAAGAAGGCAGCGAGAGTAAGAGCAGACAAACCGCCAAACCCAGGGCCCCGATTTTTACGAGGCGGAAATTTACACTCCCGCCGGAAATTTTTCCTGCGGTGACGAACCCGGCGGCGATGCCGATCGATACGGTAGCCAGTAAAAAACTTGTTTTCGCGTTGCTCATCAAAAATTGTTCGCGGCCTAACCAGTTCACCATGAGCGGGAAAATGGCCGCGACAAACCAGAAGATCGAATACACCCAGAGAGCGTTTCTCAGAGGTTTATCCTGATAAAGCACTCTCCTCGCATCAGGAGAAATTGCAAAATTGGACCAGACAAAGGGGGCATTTTGTTCTGCCACCGAAGTTCGTCGGACGAACAATGAGGTAATCGTTCCCACGATCGCAATTCCCACGCATATCACACCGACTGCCCAGAGGAAGTGATGCATCGCATCCAACAGGACACCACCCACCCACGTTCCGAGGATGATGGCGAGAAATGTAGTCATTTGAATGATGCCGTTCATTCTCGGCAAATCCGTATTACGGACCATTTCAGGTAGGATGCCGTACTTTGCCGGACCGAAAACCGCACTTTGCGAACCCATCAAAAATAAAACGAACAGCAATCCCCAAGGCGTGCCAAGCATGCTGAATTGCTCCGTGCCGCCCGTCGTTTCACGAATTTTCAGATCCGAGAGCAATGCAAACGCGAGTACCGCGCCCAGCATGACAAGAATTTCGAGACACTTGCAGAAAATAATCAGCCCACGTTTGCTGACTCGATCTGACCAATATCCAGAGATGCCTGAGAGAAAAATGAAAGCGATTGCAAAGATTCCTTGTGCTAAGAATTGTTGGTCCTGGATTTCACCTGTCGGATTCACGATTACAGCGACACATAACAGTAAAACGATTTGCTTGAAAACGCTGTCATTGAATGCACCGAGAAACTGGGTGGTTGTCATGCCCCAGAACGCGGGATCTTCATAGAGAGGTGGCAGTTGACGTTGGTTATTTGGCACGTTGTTCTTCACTTTGTATTTAACGGTGTTGTAAATGGTTTTAACAGGTAGAGTCATCGTCCGCCGTATCCGGCGTTTCAGCGGACGCATTATGGCGATCACGCGACGATGCTAGCAAGGTCGACGAGTGGCTGGTAACAGGCTCGTTAAGAGACATTGACCTCCGCGTTGATGCGACCTATTTTTTGCCGCTACTTTGATGTTTTTCCGGAATTCTGCGCTCGGTCCGCGTAACAAAGTTATTTCAATATTCTTATTTTCCTGCATCGTTGGCGAGCGGGAAATGTCTCATGGTCCCACAATCCTCATCATTATTTGCCCCCCGCTTTGGCAATGCTGTTTTTCTTCAGCATTTATGTGTCGTCGCATTCGTGGGATTGATTATTGCGTTGTTGGGAGGTTGTCAGAGCAGTCATTGGCTCGTCAAGAAGCAGCCCGATTGGTCGGCACTCAGCCAACTCGCATATGGGACAAGCGACTCATTAGAGTCAAGTCCACGGACGGATCAAGTTCTCAGGCAATATGATCTTGCGGATCGGCTCGAAAGCGACCCAGAGCAAGTCTTGCGTCAGTTGCAAATCATCTTGCGTTCAGAAAATAATGCTAACATTCTCTTCGCGCACGCCGAACTTGCGAATCTGTTGGCGAGACGCCAGGAGGATCAAGATGAAAAAAAAGCTTTTGACCTTTATGTAACAGCTGCTGCGGATAGTTATGAGTATCTGTTCGATATCAAATTCGCTGCCACACGCAACCAGTATGATCCCCAGTTTCGGCAAGCATGCGATCTCTACAATGAGTCGCTCGATCGGGCCATGCGGCTTGCCAATCGTCACGGTGGATTGAAGCCGGGGCTACAACATTTTTGTCACACAGGCAGCGAATCAATTTTGTTCCGGATAACTTCTCAAGAAGGTCACCTTCGAGATGGAGGATTTAAGAAATTTGAGTTTGTTTCCGACTATGAGATAACCGGACTGTCAAACCACTATCGTACCTATGGGCTGGGCGTACCTCTCATCGCAGCGCGTGCTGCTTTTGAAGAAAATCAGCAACTCGAGTCACACTATCCGCCTGGAATGAGCGTGCCTTTGACTGCGTATTTGCGCATTTTACCGTCACGTCAAATGGGCCCTGAAGGTGCGAGAATGCGCGAGGCAGTCTTGGAACTTTACGATCCACTCAACACTCCCACGGTTCAAGTGGCTGACAGAACAGTGCCACTTCAAAGTGATTCAACAACACCTCTCGCATACTTTCTTGATAATCTCGAATACACCGATACGGGGGCTGCCACCAGTGGTCTTTTGCGACCAGACACGACACCGCATCCGGGAGGACTCTACATGCTGGAGCCGTACCAGCCGGGTAAAATTCCCGTACTGATGGTGCATGGCATCTGGGCTACCCCCATTAGTTGGATGACCATGTTTAATGATCTTCGCAGCATTCCAGAAATAAGAAAACATTATCAGTTCTGGTGCTATTTTTATCCCACTGGTGAACCCTTCGTATACACTGCGGCCGATCTGCGCGAGCAAATGGTCCAATTAAGAAAAATTCTAGACCCCGAAAATCGCGAGAATGCACTCGAGCAAATTGTGATGGTGGGGCATAGTATGGGCGGGTTGATTTCACGCCTTCAATCGGTCGATAGTGGTGATCTTTTTTGGCAGCAGATCGCGGAGCAACCGCTCGATATGGCGAAAGCAGACCCTGAAACTCGTAAGCAGATTGAACGGCTCTTCTTTTTTAGGGCGAATCCCGCCGTACGGCGCGTCGTTACAATCGCGACGCCCTTTTCAGGAAGTGACCTGTCAAATTCCGCTACTCAGTGGATCGGGAGCCAGTTGATCGAGCCTCCCAAATTGGTCATGGATTCGCTCCAAAAATTGAAAAGCGAAAATCCAAAATTGCTGAAAACCGATGTCGCAGATCTGACTCCGACCAGTTTAGAAATGCTTGCACCTGGTTCTGCAGCGCTTAAATCACTTGCTGCGGCACCTCAAGCACCATGGGTTACTTACCACAATGTAATCGGGCGAACGGAAAGCAAAGATTTGCTGCGCCGCGTCACCGGAGACGGAGACGGTGTCGTCACGATTTCGAGCGCTCAAGCGGATGATGTGGTTTCGGAAATTATTGTTGACGCAGATCACCATTCGATCCACCGACATCCGCGTACGATCCTCGAAGTCCGTCGCATTCTACTTGAGCATCTGGACAGTTTACGCCCAGCAATTGCTACAGACTCTAAGCATTCACAGCGTACTGTCGAAATGTCAAGCAGACCGAATAGTCAGTTACCAACCTCGAGCGACCCTATCGGGACACCGCACGGAGTCTCACCAGAGCGATTCTAGATCAATCTCTACCACTCCACATCATCACGGTCATCACGCCTGCCTTACTACCGCGGGGGCAGCGGGATGTTAGTTCCTCCACCCGAAATGCTGTTTGGTAATCGGTCTCCATTGATGGGGTGCACGCGCCCGGCATCACTCATGTTGGACGGCAGATAAGGCTTTTGCCGGGATTGCGATGATGACGTTGGTAATCGAGTGACTGAGCCACGATCTTCGTTCGTTTGCCCAGTGCTTTCGCTTGCAACCGAGATGTTACCGGGGCGTTCGGCACCCGGTTGTCGCGGCGGCAATCCCTCATTTCCGGCGGATGTCTCGACAGGATCCTCAAATCGGGGTAGTTCCCCGCGTACGATTCGCACATCATCCGGTGCCTCTACCCCAATCCTGACGGTATTCCCTTTGATCCGCAGAATGGTCACCTTGATGTTGTCGCCTATCCGAATGGAATCTTGCGACTTTCGAGTTAGAACTAACATGGCATACTCCTTTATGCGAGATGAGATATATAGAGGAGAGTTATTAGATTTTACGCAGCGAGTTTAAAAATGGCCCAGATTTTTTTAAAGTTCGTCCGAAACTCCTGAAAATAGATCGCTTTTTCGGAGTTTCACTCGGTCAGACATTTGGTCGCAGAGCAAATCGCCGCACAATGCAAGCGAATTTCAGCCATTGCGACTTGCATGCTAGCACTCGTTTGGGGGCCGCATCCCGACCGTTGGGTTGATCACATGACAGACGGAATTTTGGAATCCGGTCGATTTTTTGTCTGATTTGGCTGAAACTTTGACCAAATTGCATTGCAAACTGAGGACATGATTTTTAACATTTCGGGCAGTTAATCGCCTCTTGGGGGCGAATCCCTAATCATACCGCTGTGAACATATCGTGGACTTACTCAAACAGGCGCTCGAAAACGAACAGGTTATCCTCGACATTCGGTCGCAGGATTTAAATTCGATTTTTCACGAGGCGATTCAGATTTCTGTCCAGCGCCAGTGGATCCCCGCCGAGCTAGCAGAGACGATAGAGCAAGCATTACTTGAACGCGAGCAAAACGCACCCACTGCAATCGGGCACTCGGTTTCGATTCCCCACGCCTACCTTGAGGGGCTTCGAGAGCCGCGCGTGATTTTTGCCCGGCTGGCGCATGCCGTTAATCTGGGCGCACCGGACGGAATTCCCACGCGTTTTATATTTTTTATGCTGGGGCCGCCGGGCGATGCCGCTAGACATCTTGATACCTTGGCCAGTATCGCGCGTTTGATGTCCGATGATGAATTTCGCTTTGATGCGATCCGGGCGCACACTCACACCGATCTGACTGCAGCGCTTGATCGCTATCTCCGTCGGACATCGCAGTCCGTAGAAGTCGTAAGTGAAGCGATTGATGGTCTTGATTACACGGGCCGATTCGGCGGGGGGGTAATGGCCGACATCCGGCGAAAAGCTGCTTGCTACCGCAGTGATTTTACAGACGCGCTTCATCAGAAGTCAGTCGGTTCCGCGCTTTTTCTTTTCTTCGCCCTATTCACACCCACCATCACCTTTGGGGCGATTCTTGCGGTGCAGACGAATAATCAGATTGGTGTGATTCAGATGATTATTGCCACCGCAGTGTGCGGGGTTATCTTCGCTTTTTTCTCAGGGCAACCTTTGATTGTTCTTGGGCACACTGGGCCATTGTTGGTGATGACCGTAATTCTCTACAAGCTGTGTGAGCAAAATGGAATTGAGTTTCTGCCTGCTTACTGTTGGGTCGGCCTCTGGACAGCACTTTTCCTGATGATTCTGGCACTGACCGACGTGTGTTGTTTGATGCGCTATTTCACGCGTTTCACAGACGAGATTTTTGTGGTTCTTATTTCATTTATTTTTATCTACGAGGCGTTGCGTTGGTTATTTTTGGTGTTTGAGAGAGTGAATGTGGGCCCGTATGACACGGCACTTTTTTCACTCGTTCTGACCCTCGGCACATTCTTCATTGCCTCAAGTCTCTCTCGGATGCGAAGGAGTCGTTTGCTGCGATCTAATTTCCGCGAATTTATTTCTGATTTTGGCCCCACGATCGCGGTATTGGTCATGACGTTGACAGCACTTCTTTTTCGTGGGATCGATCTTGATAAACTGAATGTGACAGATGCTTTAGTCGATTCGCAACAACGACCATGGGTAATTCCATTTTGGTCAGTTCCCCTTTGGTTGCCGTTTGCGGCAATCGGACCTGCTTTGCTGGTTACGGTACTGATTTATCTTGAAGAGAATATCGCTGCTCGCTTAGTCAACAGTCCAGATCATAATTTAAAGAAGGGTGGGGGCTATCATCTTGATCTGGCAGTCGTCTCGGTGTTGACCTGCATTTGTTCGTTGTTCGGTATGCCCTGGCTTGTTGCAGCTACCGTACGTTCTCTTAATCATGTGCGTTCGCTTGCGACAACAGAGGTAGTTGTCAAACCTGATGGCTATAAGCATGAGCGCGTGCTGCACGTTCGCGAGAATCGTCTTACGGGTCTGGTGACTGTTGTTTTAATTGGTTCGACTCTTCTGTTTTTGCCATTGATGAAAGTGATTCCCCTTGCAGTGCTTTACGGCCTGTTTTTATTCATGGGCGTTGTTTCGTTGGTGTCTAATCAATTTTTTGAGCGATTGAGTCTCTGGTTGATTGATCCCGGTTTGTATCCAAGCACGCACTATCTGCGCCGAGTTCCCATTGCAACGGTTCATAAATACACGCTCTTGCAGTTAGTTTGCCTGGCGGTTCTCTGGATTGTCAAAACCAGTTTTCTTGGCCTTTTATTTCCTCTCTTTATTGCCGGCTTAATTCCCATTCGATTGCTCGCCGGGCGTTTTTTTTCTGCGGAAGATCTAGAGGCCTTGGATGCGGCAGAGGAGCCTGAGGAGGAAGAGACGCATTGGGCAGCGTGACTGCTGGATCCGATATGCAATGAGGTATCCGCATGGATTGGCAGGTGTCGCTGCAAAAAACGCAGTGTAGCGGTACTACCTTTGTCGCCGGGGACGCATCAATTTCCGCCGTTGTAAACGGCGGATGCGCAGTTGGGAATACTTTTCCTAAGGAGTATACAGCCTGGATTCCAGTAGCTAGCAGAATCAAGCTGGAGTATATTTCCTCGAAGCGGGGCCCTTGTTTTCTTCGATTGAAGGATCAAATGTGATGTCGGAATCTTTACGGGAAAAGCAGATGGCCGAAGCCGAGGAATTGCTCGGTGATCGGCTTGCCAAGATTGGGTTTGCAAGAGCACTTTATTTCGGACACTTCTTGGGTGACAAACTGTTGCCGTATCCGGATATCCATGCGAACAAAGAGGGCAATGAACTGCTTGCCGAGTTGGGTTCCTTCTGTGAATCAAAAATTGATCCCGTTGCGATCGATCGAAATTCCCGCATTCCCGATGAGGTGATTGAGGGCTTGGGACGCATGCGGATTCTTGGTGCGTGCCTGCCGAAATCAACCGGGGGCCTCGGGATGAGCCAAACACAGTATTGCCGGCTGGTGGAACGACTGGCGGGACATTGCGGAAGCACTTCGCTGTTTGTAAATGCCCACCATTCGATTGGTCCTCGCGCCATCGTGCTTTTCGGCAACGAACAGCAGCAGAAACAATGGCTTCCAAAGCTAGCCACCGGGGAGTGGATCAGTGCGTTTGCCCTCACTGAGCCAGAGGCCGGAAGCGATGCTGGAAATGTTCAGACAACGGCTACACCTACCGAAGACGGCACCGGTTACAAGCTCAATGGGCAAAAACGATGGATTACCAATGGTGGAATTGCACAGGCTCTCACCGTGATGGCACGCACGCCGGTTGAGGGGAGTGATCAAACGAAAGTGACGGCCTTTCTGGTTTCGCCGGACATGCCTGGTTTCGAAGTGGTTGAGGAGCGAATGGATAAGTGTGGTGTCCGTGGCACGGCGACCGGTCGCTTGGCTTTTCACGATATGTTTGTTCCCCGCGAGAACGTGCTGGGCGAATTAGGTAAAGGTTTAAAAATTGCGCTTACAGTTCTTGATTATGGCCGCACGACATTTGGTGCAAGCTGCACCGGAGCGGCGAAGTTTTGTGTGGAGCATGCCGTAAAGCACTGCAACACCCGCGTGCAATTTGAACAATCGCTGGGAAATTTTGAATTAGTGAAGCAGAAACTTGCCTATATGAAGGCAGGTGCCTTTGCAATGGAATCAGCCACCTATCAGACGGCTGCATTGATGGATTCGGGAGATGGTGATTACATGGTTGAGACCGCCATGCTCAAGGTCTTTGCGACTGAGGTGGTTTGGGAAATCATCAACGACACGATTCAGCTTCACGGAGGGAAGGGGTATTTCACGGATGAGCCGTTTGAAAGGATGATGCGTGACGCCCGTATTAATACGATCGGCGAGGGGGCGAATGATGTCCTCAAGGTGTTCATTGCAGCTGTAGGAATGCGAGATGTGGGGATGGATTTGCAGGGTGTACTCGAAGCACTGAAAAGTCCATTAGGCAATGTTTCCACGCTTAGTCGATTTGCAAAGCGAAAATTAGGATCGCTGGTCATTTCGCCCCACGTACCGGTTAAAAGTGCGCAGCTCACCGACGATGCAGCAAAGTTGGGTGGTCTGGTCGGTAAACTGGGCAGCAACGTAGAGCGGCTTCTGCGAAAATATCAGGAGGATATCGTCGATAGTCAGTATCACTTACGAAGAATTGCCGATGTGGCAACCGAGATTTATGTTAGCGCAAGCGTTCTGAAGCGACTCGATTTCATTCTCGCCGGATCCAACGGTCAGGCTGCCACACGTGAGGACGCGGTTTTAACCGGTCGCTATTATTTGCAGACGGCAAGGCGGCGTATGCAGCAGAATCTCAATGAGCTTTGGTCGAATGATGACGCTGAGACCACGGCGCTGGCGGATCGCATGTTGGCTGAAGGCAGAGAGGTTTGATCGCTGTGGAGCGATTCTCGAGCAACCGCCTATTTTCGGAAGCTATCTATAATAAGCGCCGTCTTGGTACTGGCAGATGATTCGCATCGTTCGCCAGCGTAGCCTTTATTGCACGTAAGGTCGCGTGCAGGACAAGCGACCTTCGGTGGGCACTTTGAACAGTAGTCGCTACACACGGTGCAAACTTCTCGTACGCAAGGAGTCGGTTTCCCGCAATAATTGTCACAACATTTTGTCTTGACGCTGCGTGTGCACGGCACACTCTTCGAGCGGTAATCGTCGCAGCAATATTTGCGTACACAATCGGGGACACAGGTTTTGCCCCAGATCAATACGCTATGACAAACGTCCGCTTGGACATGGGTAGCAGGGAGCAGCAGCATTAAAAGGCTGCCTAGCCATTGAGCGTGACGAATCATGGTGCGGTCTTTGGCTTGCGGGGAAGGAAAAGATATGGCGTGGGAATGGATCTTTAAATTTCCACGTATAATATTATTCGGAATTCTCAGATCCAAGGATCACAACTTTCCAAAACTTGCGAATATAGGCCCCTCCGCTATGCGCATGAACAGACTGCTATCAGTGCCTGTAAGCGGTCGCAAACGCTTTTCGATGGTATCCCGAGCCGTTCAGGCCGCATGTTCCAGGCTTTGGATCGCGTCTGTTTTCGGATCTGACGGCGAACAAAAGTTGCCGATTTCAAGAAGATCTCGCTGGTGCAACGGTCGAGGAGTTGGGCGAACGGGGATTTGGTTTTTCTTGGAGGTGCCTGCCTCGGCCCACGCTTCTGCCTCGACGGTCATTGTTTCAAGAACGGTTTCAGTCTGTTTGCGATAATGCTCAATGCCTTCTCGGTCCAGGTCTTGAGGAACCCAGATGCGGTGACTGGCGACGATTCGTGCACGGGAAAATGGTCTCGGTATGGCAAATCGATCCCAAGTCGATAACCGATAGGGTTTGTCATAACCGAGTCCCATCGCAATCACGGGCATCTCGAGTTTTGAAGCCAGATAAATACAACCGGCAGCTAAATTCCGTCTTGGCCCTCGAGGTCCATCGGGAGTGATCGTCAGGTGCATCGAACGACTTTTACGAATCAATTCCCGCAGAGCACCGTCACCCCCGCGGCGCGTTGAACCTCGCACAAAGTCAAAGCCGAAATGCATCGCCAACCGCGAGAGAATATCGGCATCCCGGTGTCGACTCATCAGCATGGCAAGATCGCAATTGCCGCGCAGATACATCAGTAACGGAATATATTCGTGCCAAAAAATGTAGATGCCTCGAGTCCGACAATCGGGCGAAGCGGGATCGATGGACAGGTCGTAGGCCGCCGCCTTGAAATCCAGTGTCCCCATCCATCCACGAACTATTCCCTGGGTGATAAGCGCGGCTGTTTTATTTATCAGTGGAGCATTCAGCTTCATTGTGATTGCAATCTTTTGGGAATCGTCCATTCCCCACGGAAAACCTCCTCCGCAGGACCGGTCATATAAACATGGTCATTTTCCGCCCACTCGATCTCCAGGTCGCCACCCAATAAGTGATTCGTGATTTTCCGCTCCGTGCGATCGGTCAGCGCCCCAGCCACGCAGACAGCGCTCGCGCCGGTACCACAGGCCAGGGTTTCCCCCGATCCACGTTCCCAGGTTCGTTGTCTCACCCGGTGACGATCAATTACTTCGACAAACTCAACATTTGTGCGTTTGGGAAATCGTTCGTCACGTTCGATAAGCGGACCGATTCCTAAAACAAGATCGTCGGTTGCTTTTTCGACGAAGATGACACAATGGGGATTTCCCATCGAAACACAGGTGACCCGAAGTGCCTCAAGTCCCGCGGCAGCCTTCTCCAGCGAAATTGCTTGATCTACAACCGGATTGCCCGCAAGCAGAGTCGGAATTTTTTCGGCTTCCAAGACCGGGCGTCCCATGTCGACACGAACCCCGTGGACATGTTTGTTGTCAGCTTGAAGTTCCAGTTTTAAATCCTCACAGGCAGTCTCAATCGTCATTTGCTGTTTGGAGACGATGGATTCTTCATAGAGATATTTGGCAACGCAACGGATCGCATTGCCACACATTTCTGCTTCCGTACCATCAGCATTGAACATTTGCATTCGCGCATCTGCTTGCTGACTTGGATGAATTAATACAAGTCCATCACCGCCAACCCCAAAGTGACGATCGGAGATCGCGCGAGCCACTTGCCCAGGATCCTCGGTGAAATGTCCGTCTAGGCAATCGACGTAGATATAGTCATTGCCGGCGCCTTGCATTTTTATAAATTGCATCATCTTTACTCGCTTCAGATGTGTTTCATGTCCGGCTATTGTATCGTCCGCTCATGTTCTCAGCAACGAAAGCAAAGCATCGGTGTCCTTTGAATTCATCATTTGAGTGATCATCGTTTTGGTATCCATTCCTGGATCCAATCATTGGTTTTTCCGATAATATTTTTTTCTTCCTTTTCGGCTTCGGTCTGCATTTCTTGGACAGCCCGCCGCACTCCCGGCAATGCTTCCCGGGTGGTTTTCGGGTTATCTAGCGTTCCATAGACATAGAGCAGCATGAGTTGTTGGCTTGCCATGCCTAATAGTGGACGTACTACTGGAAGCTGTAACTGATCGTTTCCAATGACGGCATGAAAAACCATACGAAGACTTTTATCAAAGTCCATTTCACCTTTGCCCAGCATACTGATAGCATCCCCGTGAAAATTGAATTCGTCGAACAGAATGTGCTCTCCATCAATCTTAAAATCGACATCACATGTGTTGAATGCCGTCGAGTCGGGTTCGCGGATACTCAGCAATTTTAGCAGCGAAAGCACGAGCGGCAGTTCATAGACGTTTCCTTCCCGCAAACGAATATCCCCTTTTCCACGCAGCGTGTGGGCGCCTCGTGAGGTTCCTGCAAGCTGAAGATTACCGGTCATTTTTCCACTGAGGTTTCTTCCACCAGGAATCATTTCAGTTGCAAATTGTGCCAAGTCTGCCTCTGACATTTGTGCATCAATCACAAAACGGGACGTGTCACTTAGGGCAATTCGACAGTCGGCTACCAGCCGACCGCCATAAAAATCGGCAGAAATCCGTCTCGGTATCTTCCCGGGAACTTGTCGCTCAGCGTAGCCGCCGAATAGCAGGTATTGATCATTGAACCAGATTGGCCCGCGAACGCCGGTGAACTGAAAATTCTCGTAGAGAACCGAATCAAGATCGAGTTCACCCTGGCTATAGAACTGTTTTCCATTAAAGCTGCCGCTGAGATTGATGCCTCCGTGAATCTGGTCGAGAGTGATGCCGCAGTCGATCTTCCCGTGCACAGTTTCCAAGCCAACATTCCAGTCGGATGTGACTGGAGCATTCGGGCTGCTGCCACGAGTGAAGCGGATAGCGCCGTTGAGATTCATGGGGCCAGAAAATTGGAGTGCGGAAATACCTGATCGCAGTCCGGAAGGCAGGGCAATTAGAAGTTCTCGATCCATTCGCAATCGATCGATGTTGAACTCCGTAAAATGACAGGTCCAATTGCCTGCAGGACTAAAGTGGCAATTTCCGGAAGCTGTGAGATTGGTTTTCCCGTGATTGGCAACCAGTTGCGAAAATCGGGCGTGGCCATTTTTATAGTCCACTTTTCCTGAAAGATTTTCCATGCGATATGGAAAAAATACGGGTTCGATACGGATCTTATTAAGGTCCGTGGTGATCGACAAGTCTAAGGCTTTGGTGGCAGAGGCGAAATTCAAACGAATTGAAGCATCAATGTCTCCGGCGGGCCGCAGTTTCGCCCAGAGTTGTCGCATGCTTGAGGGGAGTGCGTGCTGCAATTCCTGGTCCAGTGAGATTTTTTTCGCGTCGATTTGTAAGTCGAGTTCTATACCGGAGGTTGTTGGTTTTGACGTTCCTTCTGCCATGACGATCCCAGTGTCATTGGTGCCCATTAGGTCACGATAAGCCCAGGTTTTTCCGCGCCCCTCAAGCCTCCCTTTCACATTCTGCAAAGGGTAACCAAATTTTTTATATCGAATTGCAATTCCATTGAGATCAACAACACAATGCGGAAACCAAGGTTCGTCGGAAGTTTCCCGCTTACTGTGAAAAAAGATATTGACCGTTCCTTGGGGTGAGAATGACTTGATGACCTGTTGTATTTTTTCAGGGGTTGCCCGAATCAGTTTTTCATCAAGGGGCACGTTATCTGCTTTTAAGAAGACCTCACCCACACCTCGGGGGCCCGGCTGATCGATGCGACCTACAATCTCCACCGGTCGATCGCCAGCCTGTGCTGAAAGCTGCAAGTAGAGTTGGTTGTTTTGCAGATTGATCGTTCCTTGGGTGCGCTCCATTCGGTACGGAAACTTATAATGCGTGAATGCCAGAGAAAGGCACTCCACCTGACACTGAGGGTGCCACCCCTCGTGATCGCGATGAATTTGAAAGTCAGCGTTAATTTCTCCGTCTGGCCGGTAACGATTCCATTGTTCACTCCAGGCAGGAGGTAGAATTTCGGCTATCTGCTGATCGAGCACTAAATGTGTCGCTTTGCCTCGAATCAGCAAGTTCGCACTTTCGTGATATCCGTCGAAACGTGCTTCCACCGAAAATTGTGTTCGACCACTGTGCGCCGTCGCATTTTTAATCTGGCCACCGTTCTGATTCAGATGGATTTCCGCTTCAATATCAGAGATCGGATAGGGGAGTCGATCGTCGTCAAAACTGCCCTGCGTGAATTTTCCTTGTGCCGTAAATTGCAAGGGATCACCTGGCTTGTGGTGGACGCGGAATTGTAATCCCAGTTGTCCGCGTAATGGGCGTATTGGAGTCAGGTGCTGTGCCAAGTCCCCCGGGAGATCTTGCTGAAGTTCCGGTGACAACGTTGCATTTTCTACTCGACCGGACACTTGCCAGGCCTGTGTTTGGCTCGTTGTTTTTCCTTCCAGTTCGATTCTACCGAGATGTTCGCTGAGCATGGATCCTTTGACGCTAGTCAGTTTCTCAGCTTTTCCATCCCCGCTTTGATGTGTACTGAATTGCACGACGTAATTGGCATCGCTAATTTTTAAAATCCCCGAAGGATTTTTCAGCGGATCAAAGAGTACGATTTCTCCTTGCTCAATGCGGATGCTTTTGGCTGTTCCTCCGAAGGAGGGCAGCGGGAATAGCTTTTGCAGGCTCCATGTCCCGTCGGTGCGACGCGTGCCACGAAGCGTGGGTCGGCGGATCACAATATGCGTGATATTCAGTTTGTCGGTGATTAATTCTTGCAGTTGTGCCTGACAACCGAGGAGCACCTCCTGGAAGAACGCCAATTCGGTTTGTGGTCCACTTGCTTTTTTTTCCGTAAGCGAAAGACCCCGTACCAGAATACCTTTGCCTTCGATCCGCCGAACGCCCTCGACGCGGACGGCTAAATGAGGATAGCCCTCGGCGATCGTCTTCTCGACCCGATCACGAATCTTATCATTGATCGTATTCTGGAAATACCAACTCCCAAAAACAGCGGCAAGGATGGCGAGACCACCAAGTAGCACACCGTATTTGAGGATCGACCAGCAGAGGTTGATCAGGCGGGTAAAAATGATGCGAATCCTTTCGCCGTTTAAATCACGAGTCAGCGCTATGCGCGTTGATGTACTTTGCTGGCAGACACAACTGCGATCCGCGCTCGTGTAAAGCACGACAACAGAGTACCCATATTTTCGCACAACGTGCCCGACGGGCGGGTGATCGTACGCTCGAAAGGAAACGACGGTCAAGAGCCACTTGGTCTCTCACCCGGCTTTACCCAATCACCGGCCACTGAGGACAGACCTCGAGGGAAAAGTGCGAAAAACCCCGAAGAAAAAGGTCGATCTAAATGTTTACTTCAAAATGGGTGTGCCTTATACTCAGGCGTCCAGTGGACTGCCCCACAAGATGAGGGGCCGCTTCATTGCTTGC
>JAYZMM010000044.1:0-7405 GCA_036153155.1 Planctomycetota bacterium | reverse complement strand
GAGAACGAGACCGGTTGCGGGATCGTTCCCTATACGTATCGGCCGAGCAACCTGGTGAACGCTGTGCAATGGGCGTGTGGTCTGGAACTGCTGCTGTTGATTCAAAGTCCGTGGCAGGTGTTCCTCTCGACCGATCATCCCAACGGTGGATGTTTCTGGCGCTATCCCGAGATTATCAAATTGCTCATGTCGCGTGACTTTCGCGACGAGTGCATCAAAAAACTGCCAAGCAACATTAAGAACAAGATCGTGCTTCCTGAGATTGCTCGCGAGTACACGCTGATGGATGTTGCCACATCGATGTCAGCCGGCCCGGCTCGGGCCCTGGGACTGAAGCAAAAGGGAAATCTAGGAACCGGTTGCGATGGAGACGTGGTGATCTACGACCAGGAAGATGACCCCGGCGAAATGTTTGCCCATCCAAGATATGTAATAAAAGCCGGTGAGGTGATCATCGACGACGGTGAAATTCGTGAAGCACCCGATGGTCGAGAATATATCGCAAAGCCCTTTTACGATCCGGCGACCAACGACTTTATGCGACCTCTATTTGAAGATTGCTACACGATGCAGTTTGAAAATTACCCGGTGGAGATCGAGCGGGTCCACGGAGCGACCATTCACGATTGCAAAACTGACCAGGATTCTTGATTCGCCATGGGTATCAAACTCACACTCATCCGGCAGCCGACCGTACCGCTTGAAGCAGAGGTTCTCGGCCCCGATACGCTTGCGGATTGTGCGGCCGATGAGATTGCACAACTCACGATCTATCACGGCAAGCGGCAATTGCCACTGAGCGAATTTTTTGAAATCGAAGGCGAGAAGAGCGATGAGTTAGAGATCCATGGCGACTTAAAAAAAGTCCGCTGGATCGGGCGCGGAATGTCGCGCGGGCATTTGAAAATCCAGGGTGATGTGGGCATGCACCTGGGGGCCTACATGCGCGGCGGATCCATTGAAGTTAAAGGCGATGCCGGAGATTGGATCGGTGCGGAAATGAAAAAAGGCACGATCCGCATCGACGGCAATGCCGGCGGTCAGATCGGAGCTGCCTATCGTGGTTCGCGAAGGGGAATGAGGGGCGGCCTGATCCACGTAACGGGGTCTGCGGGGCTCGAAGTCGGCATGCGGATGCGGCGTGGGATCATTGTCATCGGTGGAGCCACACGCGATTTCACCGGGCTTCAGATGAAGGGCGGCACGATTGTGCTGGGAGAGGGTGCTGAAATTCGCACCGGGGCCTGGATGAACCGGGGAACAATCATATCACTCAAAACTCTCGAAGTGATGCCGACCTTTGGTATAGCGACCCGGCAATTCACTCCCCCCTTCATGCCATTGCTTGCCAAAGCACTCGCACCGGAGGGGATCACGCTGCCGGAAAATGAGTCGTTCGACCTCTATAACGGAGACCTCGCCGTACCGGGGCGCGGTGAGCTCTTAGTGCTTGCCGGGTAACACCCGATCGGCGGTCCTCTTTTCGGCAGACCCTTTTGGTCTTTCGGTCTATTTTTAAAGTGCTTTTTCAGAAAAATTTACTTGCCCTTACCCGATCGTTTTTTATACTGTTCAAGAGTTGCGGGGAGATCGCAAACCCTGCTGACACGCAACATCCTCCTTAAGCTTTTTAGAAAATTTTGGAACGAAGCTAATGACTCGGTTATCAATTTTTGTAGCAATGCTTTTTGCGTTTCCCGTGCTCAGTAATGCGGGAATCGTCGTCGGCAGCCCAGGAGACACAGTTTATATCGGTACTTCTGGCTTCTCCGATTTCTTACTCGGAACAGACCCGATACCAAGTGATGCAGATCCCACGCTGATGTTAACGGCAGGCGAGACATATACCTTCACACACACCGGCTTTGCACATCCATTCGCATTCCTTGACGACTCTGCACCAATTAGCGCAACTGGGTCTTCGGTGGACGGCAGCGAGTTTGTGCGGACCGTAACGGATACGAGTTTCCTGAGTAGCGTTTTGGAAGGCGGTTCCGCAGTGGTTTACCCGGTCGGGTCTGGCGCCGGCAGCAGCACGTTCAGTTGGACGCCCGAGGTTGGAACCTATTACTACACATGTGCCGTAGCTTTTCACACGAACATGGCCGGTCAGATTGTTGTGCAAGAGGCTTCGGCAGCTGTGCCTGAACCGTCATCATTCGCCTTTGTGGCAGCGGGTCTGCTCAGTCTGCTCGTCCTTCGCCGTCGACGCTAGTCGGTCGGTGGACAAATCCAAAGCAAGCTTTGCCCTGCATTGCAATGCACGGCCCGAGCGAGCGGATTACAAAGTGCCCAAGACAGAAAGAGGACTTGCCTCGCCAGATGCCAAGGCACAGCCCCTTCTACGGTCAACTCTCGGTGTTTTCGTAGCGCTACGCTGGGTACAGGGTGAAAGATAAGCTCCACGCCCTGCGGTCGATGCGGCTCATCATCCTGCACTCGATCGACCTTCTCTTGCGCTGACTTCAGCAATTCCTGGGGGACGCGGGCAATCGTCATTCCATCCAGCCGCCGTGCGGCGAACCGGCTTACCGAGGGAAGGATTAGCAGGCCTAAAAAATTCCATAAAGTGGCCCCCGCAATGACACGCAATAAATCGCTCGCCGTTTGCGGTCCCTCTGCCAGGGTGCCCGCTGCCCAATTGCCCGCCACAAACGCCGACAACGTCCACAACGCGGCAACGATCAGGCCCATGGTGTGCGATCCGGTTGAGATTGTCAGCGACCTTCGTGCCACCAACGCAGCAATTTCCTCATGCGACAGGAGCGAACGCCATTGATCGGAAAAAATAATTCGAGGACGCAGCATGCCCACGATGCCACCGGTAAACCCGCTCGTCGGACTTCCGCGGAAGACGATCGTTACATCATCCACGCCCCAATGGGAAAGCGCCTCTCGAATGATGCGTGCATCTGCCTCAGTGTCATTTGCACTGAATGCACTGGAACGTGAAAAGATGCGTACCCAAAGGGGCCGCATTGCCAGCAAGGCGATGAAAAGTAACAGCAGCCACACAACCCCACCGCCCAACCCGGCAAGTCGTGCTGCCCAGATCATGCTGGCACCGCACGCCACGAAGACGATCGACTGCAGCAGCATGCCCGATGCCCAATCTACGAAAAACCTAGCCGCAGATTGTTGCGAGCGGCCGTAACGCCTCGGCAACCACCACCCGCCCAGAAAGTCAAAAGGCAGCATCCATAGCACGTAGGCTGCAAAGACAACCCAGATGGCATCGTTTACGTTCGTCTCGGAGGTCGTGTCTTGGGGCCCGGCGAGAAACAAGATGCCCAGCGCAATCAGCACGTTCAAACCCACGCCTGAAATTCCAATCCAAAGTCGTGCTCGCGCATATGACATTTAAAAACGCTCCTCGGGTTCCATTTTCATACCACCGGCGCTATAGAGCATAGTGTGCGCCCAGGGAAAAAAAAGGCAAACCGATGGAAATTGATGTTGAACCATGGTGGAAACTCTTTGACCGCGACCAGGCTGTGGGATTTAAGAAAAAAGCCGGCCGTTTCGCATTTTTTTCCTCCGACGGGTATGGCTGGAGCGGCACCCCCAAAAAGTCCGATCTGGCAGTGTGCGAACTCCCGATACGAGACTGCGACAATCATCGCTTGTTCGAGGGAGACGTCGTTGCAGCCACCTGGATGGAACGACAGGATGCGTATGTGGTTCTCCAAGACCAACAGGGCAATTGCTATCTTGGAACATCTTCGGGAGTTTTGATTGACGTCTCAGCAGATGAGATGCGTCGAGATCTGGCCGTGCATCGCAACCTGGGAAACATATTCGTCGATCGGGGCTTGCAGGCCGACTTTGACAAGAGCATTCGAAAGTTTCAAATTCAAGGTAAAAGCTTTCTTCGCGACAAGATACTGATGAGCCTCACGGTCACGGCTGCGGTTCTGGTGGGATGCTTTTTACAGCTGCAGTGGTTCGGTGCGATCGGGCCGCTGATGACCATTGTCTGTCTGTTGGGCGGCATTTTTCTCTATCTTATTGCGCGAAAACGTACAGCAAATCATTGGATGACCCGAGGCGCTATTTTTGCTATTACACCCACCGTGAGTGCGGCGGCGGCGTTAGCGGTGAGTGGATTTTATTCATTTTTAGCCCGATCTCTGCCTACTGCCTCCGACATCCCCGGATGGCTTGTCGGACTGACACTCTGGGCGACACTATTTCTGCTCTGCTTTGGTGGAATCCCGATCATCGCCCAAGTTCTCGGTTTCCAGGGGATAAAGCCCGTCAACAGAGATCGGCTCTAGGTGCGTTATCGGCAACTTCAGGGTAAACTCTGTTTCGGAGAGGATTGTCCCTGTCGCGCGAGATCCCAGATGCGTTTTCTGATACAGGCCACTACATGTTTTGTCGCGATGCTCATCGCACAACTTGCACAGCAGGCCTTTGCAAAGACACCTCCGAATGTTGTGTTGATCATCAGCGATGATCATGCCTGGACCGATTACTCGTTCATGGGCCACTCGCGTGCGCAAACGCCGAATATCGACCGACTATCGCATGAGAGCCTTACATTCACTCGAGGCTATGTGGCTACCGCGATCTGCAGTCCATCGCTCGCGAGCATACTTACCGGACGGCATGCCCATCAACATGGCATCACCGGCAACGATCCGGTCGTAGAAACGGGCGATGACCCTGTTGCGGCTCGCGACCGTTTTATTGAGCCATTCCTCGAACTGCCCCAACTCCCTCGACTCTTAAAAGATGCTGGTTACCGAACGCTGCACACCGGAAAGTTCTGGATGCGGAATCCGGAACTGGTCGGCTTTACCGACCACATGGGTCCGACCGGTCGACACGGCGGCAAGGCCTTGGCGATTGGCCGTGAGACGATGGCGCCGATCGAAACATTTCTCGACAGTGCCATCCTGGAGAAAAAACCGTTCTTCGTGTGGTATGCACCATTTCTCCCCCACACGCCCCACAATCCGCCCGCGCGATTGCTAAAGCAATATGCCGATGTCAAAGATCCGGCCAAACGCAAATACCTGGCAATGGTCGAGTGGATGGATGAGACGACGGGAGAACTTCTCGATATGCTCGAAGAAAAAAAAGTGGCTGACAACACGCTCGTGATCTACCTGGCTGACAACGGATGGAATGCATTCGGAAAGGCTTTTCCATATGAAAACGGCGTCCGAACACCAATCATGCTTCGCTGGCCAAAACGGATTCAACCGGCGATGGACACGATTGATCTGGCAACGAATCTGGATCTGATGCCGACGATCCTTGCGGCCTGTCATGCCAAGATGCCGCAGGGACTACCCGGTGTGAACTTGCTTGATCCGGCACAGATTCAAAATCGCAAAGAAATCTTTCTTGCGAATTATGCCCACGACATGGTGGCAGCCGATGCGCCGGAAAAAAGCCTGTGGACCCGTTCGTGTATTGATGGCAACTGGAAACTGGTCCTCTGGCAGGATCCCGCTCCGAAAGTGCTGCCTTATAACGGGGGACACCGCCGCAAGACGCTGCCTCTGGCAGGAAAAAATAAAAACATCGAACTGTTTGATTTAGCCGCCGATCCGCATGAAACGAAAAACATTGCTGCTGAGCATCCTGAACGCGTCGACTCGATGCTTGCAGCACTTGATCACTGGTGGAACCCATCGTCAGGGGCAATGACAAAGCAAAGGAGAGAAAAATGAAGATCGACCTCTATACGAAGTGCGTCCTGACCGTGATTGCTGTCTGCCTGAGCCTGATCGTGCTTCGCGACGTACCGATGCTTGAACAGGCCGAAGCTAGTGAAACGAAATCCAACGTGCAGGATGTGCGGATTGTCGGCATCCATCGCCATCCGCAGCAGCGATGGGATGCAATGCCTACGCTGCAGCAGACTGAATTTCGATTTCCCGGTCCCTGGCTGAAATAGTTTGGTTGCGGCAACGCGTGCGGTGGGCAAATGACCTCTCGATACTAAAGTTTCGAGAGGTTTTCCATGCATAACGTCGTTTGGTACCGTCGGGATTTGCGCACTAAGGATCATCAACCGCTTAGCCTTGCGCTAGAGGTCGGTGATTGTCTGCCGCTGTTTATTGCTGATGATTCAATCTGGCAGGCACCAGACTCATCCCCGAATCAGTGGGATTTTGTTGCTGAATCGTTGAGGGAACTTCGGCACGAACTTGCCGCTCTCGGATTGCCATTGCTGATCCGGCACGGTAACAGTCTTGAGATTTTCAAGCATTTGCACCGAGCATTAAAAATCAGTGCCGTTTACTCACATCGTGAAACAGTCAATCGGGTCTCGCGATCTCGCGACAACACGATTGGGATCTGGCTGAAATCGCAAGGCATCCCCTGGCATCAATCCACGGTGGGTGGTGTGATTCCAGGGCTGCAATCCCGCGATGGTTGGTCCGCTCGCTGGGAACAGACAATGGGACTTCCCCTTCTGAACGCTGCCTCGGTCGAAACGCGTAACAACCCTCAGATCGCGACTGGCGGTATACCCACAGCGAAGCAAGTGACTGGCAAGAATTCATTGATGCAATCTCCGCAACCGGGCGGAAGGAAAGCCGGACTGGAGCTGCTCGATAGTTTTCTCAAACAACGCGGAGAACGTTATCATCGGGAAATGTCGTCTCCGTTGAGTGCGAAGCAATCGTGTTCGCGACTCTCTGCACACCTGACCTATGGCACTCTTTCTATGCGGGAAGTCGTGCAGCGACTGCGTCAAAAACAGAGGAAACTGCGAGGGATGTCCAAATTTAAACGCGGAAAGTGGCTCTCTGCTCTGCGTGCGTTCGATGCGCGATTACATTGGCACTGTCATTTCATTCAAAAACTCGAGGACGACCCACAGTTTGAATTTGAATGCGTTCACTCGGGAGCGAATTATCTGGGCCGCACACGAAATGCAAACCAGTTGACGCAGTGGGCTGCCGGCGAAACCGGATTCCCTTTTGTCGATGCTTGCATGCGTTTTTTGAAAACTCACGGGTGGATCAATTTCCGCATGCGAGCCATGTTAGCCTCATTTGCTTCCTATCATCTTTGGCTGGATTGGCAAGCAAGCGGCCTTGTGCTCGCGCGTCTATTCACTGATTACGAACCGGGGATCCACTGGAATCAAATGCAGATGCAATCGGGCACCACGGGTATCAACGCACCGCGCATCTACAATCCGGTGAAGCAATCCTATGATCAAGATCCCAATGGTGATTTCATAAAAAGGTGGGTCCCGGAACTGCAGCGCGTACCGCTGCAACACATCCATGAACCATGGCAGATGGACGATGCTCTACAGCATCAATGCGGTTGTGTCATTGGAAAAGATTACCCCCGCCGCATCGTCGACCACATCAAGGCCGCAAGAGAGGCGCGGGAGGCGATTGCGAGAATGCGTCGGACCGAAGGGTTCAAG
>JAYZMM010000043.1:0-35299 GCA_036153155.1 Planctomycetota bacterium | reverse complement strand
GTAACATTTTCGTCGTAGTTGGTGTTTCCCTTCCGCCGCATGTACTCAAACAGGGCATCAACCTTGCCATTTGAATCCGTCTGCTTAAGTTCCTCTGCAAGCGATAAATCAAGCTGATGCTCTGTCATTCGTGTACCGTCTTTCCTTGAAAGTGACCAATTTTACTGATCCGAGCCATCTCAGGACTGCCGGCCTGTTTGTGTCGGGCGAATGTCTCACGTTTATCGCGGTAGTATTCCTCGCGAAAGTCGCCCTCGGCAGCCGCGTTGTAGGTTAAGTATATGGCGCGTCGCGGGATTTCCGAAGTGTTCGCACCGCTTTTATGTGGAGCGTACGAACTGAAAAACAATACATCTCCCGGAAAGGTTTCCACAGCCACCCAGTCGAGTGCGTCGGCCGCTGATTTCTCGATACATCCGGCGTCAGTAAGGCCGATGAGCCCCTCGTTGTGTCGACCCGCAGCGAATTGCAAGCACCCGTTTGACTCGGTCATCGGGTCGATCGCCACCAGGCAGGTGACATGATGCTGGATGAACTCGTAGGCCGGTGCATCCTGATGGGCCGCATAGCCCGCTCCGCCGGGATATTTGTAATTAATTTTTTCTTTGTAGAGCACGGCTGCCTCTCCCATCAACTGTCCGATGGCATCGAGCAGCTTACCGCGGGTGAGCAGGTCGCGCATTCCGTCATGAAAGGGAACAAAATTCTCCGTCCTCGAAAGTCGCACCTCCCCGCCGGCGGTTTCTTCCCGATGGTGCATCCAGCGATTGGAATCTTCTGGCCATGATGATATTTCGTCAACCCATCGCTTAGCGTTATCCGCTTCCGCATGCGTGAGCAATCCTGGAAGACACAAATATCCATCGCGCTGCCATTTCAGTAAATGCTCTTTATTAATCTTCATGATGAAACCTTCATATATTCTGCTTGAGAATCTAAGGCTAATCTTGTGTTGCTACTTGCGCGATGCGGTGGAATCACCGAAACCCGCCGAAGCAAAAAGTAAACAATTGCCATTGAAACTGCACCAATTCCAAGAATGGCAGAGACATACGTAAGTTTGACGAAGAACTGTAGCGGCGATAGCGCTCCAGCGGAGAAATTTTTAAATAACAAGACCGAAACGCTGCTTAGATATCCGGTAGCATCTGCCACGTAAATAAGATAGCCCGCATTGCCCTTTTCCCGAAATAGGGCAACAAATCTTTCAAACAACATACTGTGATAGGGTACGTAGGCCAGATAAAGCCCAATACCAACACAAATAAACCAAGTAAAACCACCGATGAATTGATGCTCCCATGCCAGGGTACTCAACCCGGCAATAAGAAACCCAACAATAAGCACAGCCATTGTGATTGCATAAGCAGTACGATGATTTCTTATAAGCATAATGCATCCCAAGGGAATTAGCGTCAAAAGCATGACTGGTAATTCCGATGTCGCGAGATGCTGCGCATCATCCATTCCCATAGTCGCAAGGATTTCGACAGAAAATTTATCCCGAAAGTCGCGTAATCCCGTAAGCAACATATGAGCAATAATCAACAAAACAAGGCCAAACCAGTAGTTTCGCAACATGGACCAACGATCACTTCTCGTCATTGGAATCCTCTCCGTCCTCGCACGAATGTCATCATGATCTGGCCGAGGGATTTTTGATAAAAGAGCAACGAAAACCAACAGCGGAAGAACAAATAGCGCTCCGGTCACCGCGGGCATCCAGAATTCAGCAACACCCCAGGACGACATCGTGTACTTACCAACAGCCTTCACCACCCCGGAAGAGACGATAAAACTAGCGCTTAATCCCGCAGCTAGTGCTTCGGTAGATTGACGACCTTCTAGATAGCTAAACACAATGCCCCAAATCATCCCCAGCGGAAGTCCGTTTAGAAACATACAAATAAAATTGTACGGATAGGGAACGACACCCAAACCAACCAAAGCGAACTCAGCTATTCCAATCAACACCAGCAACATAAATATGCGGTTTGATTTGGACATCTCGGAGATGACCTTGATGCCGATAAATTTGGAGAGGGTATAACCGGCAACCTGACTAATAATAAGCAGGATTTTAAAATTAATACCGCCAAAACTTAAACCATCGTATGTTCCAGCAGCGAACGGCTTGCGAAACGCATACATACAGAAGTACGTACCAAAAGCGGCAATCGTGCAATAAAGACCGAAGCGAAATCCCCGGCGGTCGCTAAAAGACGGTATCGGGCTTTTACCTTGCTCGTCCATGAAGTATTCGTTGCCTTCGCGTTATTGTTTCAAAAACAATAAAACGAAGTATCGCCGAATCAAAGTCGCATTCAGACAACTTCACTAAATCTTAAGCAAATTCATTTTCCCTTAATGTTCTTAACCGACTCTACACATTCAGATCCAGAATAAATAAGATGAGCCGTTGATATGCATGTTCCGCATAGAAGTCGATTGACAATAATCTTCATAAATACGCAAACAAACATGGATCAGAAACGTTCCGATGAATTCCCGTTTTGCCTAGCAGGCAACAAGCGGGATCGCCGATTCCTCGACCGTTTTGCAATGAGGTTATGATGGCGTCGTTTGCATGCTTTCAAGCTGGGCTTCAACTTTTACGGCGTCCTGCTCTCGGCCGGCCTCGCGGTAGAGTGACGCTAGGTGCTCAAGACAAGTCGCGAACTCTGTTCGGTCTGCATTTGCCAATTTTCCATAACGAATACGCGCCTCCTCAAGACAGGAAACCGCTTGAGCCGATTCGCCTTGATCGCGGAGCAGCGCGCCCAGTTGGCTCAGATTCCTGGCCAAATGATTTTGCTCGCTGTCCGGTAACGGAACTTTGATCGAAACCGCACGCTCTGCCGTCTTATGAGCATCGTCAATTTTTCGTTGTGCAATCATGACCTGACACTGCGCGTTGAGCAGTTTTGCCAATTCCACAAACGCTTCATCCTTCTTCTGCCAGGTCAATGCAACCTCTTTCACCTCCATCGCCTGCCGCAGGGTTTGGGCTGCCTTGTCGATCTGACCCTGCTGCCGGTTGACCTCCGCCAGGCGTAGCAGAATGGGAATCAAGTGCTTGCTGGTAGCGCCCCGCATCGCGATATTCATCTCGAGCGATTGTGTGAATAGTTTTTCCGCTGTTGCTAGATCCCCCTGCGGCACAAGCGCGACAGCAATTTGATTCAAACTGTGCGCTTCGCGGGAAACGTTATCCTCCTTATGCGGCAAAGGATGTTCCATGACAAATTGAAGTTGCTCCCTGGCGATTGTTTCGGCCTGCTTGTATTCACCGGCCTCCAGTGCGGCCGTGTATGCATGATGCAGCGCGAGCCAACGCTCACGGTCATTTGCGATTGCATTCATGCTGTTAGAGACCAGCAAAACGAAAAGAAACACACAGGCAGCGCGGCAAATCATGAGGAAGTCTCCAACAAGTGGGGCGGGACTTTTACATTAGCCGACACATGGGTGGCAGCAAAACCCCAAAACATCGGGGGGGCGTTCCACACCGTGGCGGGGTGACTTCCAGTTCAGCAGACCCCCAGAATCCAGCCCTCTCGTCTGCCAAGACGCATCTCCTCACGCGACAGCGGCGGACTAAGAAAACGCTTCATTTCCCCCCGACAATCCATTTCTGCCAGCCATCGACTCACACTGTAGGCGTCCTGCTGGTCAACGGTCCTCGCGTCGCGATCATATCGGTTCCGGGTGAGGCTCGGATACACCTCAGCGATCACCGATGTATCGGTTGGAATTTCCCAACCATCAAACGGCCAGAAATGCACTCGATCTCGAAACCTTTTCCGCAACCGATATAGCCAGGGCAAACCGGCATGTGTCGACTTGGCGACCTGCCCTTGCACATCAAACTGAAACACCGATTTCGCCGAGGTTGTCCACCTCTCCGTCAGGCGAAGTTCCGAGGGCGCTCCGATTCGTTTCCCTTGGCCCCGCTGACTCCGGCGAACATCCTCAACCGTATGTTCCTTCTGGTCCGTCGGCCAGGCTTGCACAAAATCACGTAAAAAGCTCGGCCACGATCGCAACCGATATCGATCGAGATAACTTTCTGGAAAGCCGAATGCATGGTCGACGCCGATCAATGAAGGTCCGCGCTCGGCAATTTCCTCGCAGAGCCATTCAAAAACAGTTTGGCGACTCCACCGACGCTTCCGCTTGTTCTGCTCACCCGGTGCATGTACAGGCTGCGTTCCCTTGCCCTGGGCGGTAACAAAAACCTGAAGCCCCGAAAGCCCCGCCTCGGGCGTTGCGGCACCCGAATAATCAATCCCGACGTATCGAACGAAAGAATTCATGCGCAACGTTTTAGTTTCTGCGTATTGCTTACAGGGACCACTTTCTGAGCGAAATGCGTTACTCCGACAATATAGTTCGGCCGGCGGAGAAAACACCAGACAGCGGGCAAAGATTGTTTGATCCACCAATTGAATCGCGATCAGGTCGGTGGTTTTATGGGGAGTGCATGGCTAAAGTAAGGTGGGAGACACCATGAAAAGATTAAAGGCCCGCTGGGGCATTCAGTCGAATACTCAGTTCACATTAATTTTACTTGTGTTCGCGATCACCGGGACAACCGCCGCACGTTGCGCTGCGCCCATCGCGGCATGGTTGGGCATTCATGACTCGACCACACCTGCCTGGCTTTATTGGCCACTGCAGTTGATTCTCATCATGCCGCTCTACCAAGTGTTGCTGCTGCTGGTGGGTTCGCTTTTCGGCCAATTCGATTTTTTCTGGGCTTTTGAAAAACGAATGCTCGCCCGTTGCGGGTTATCCTTTCGCGGCAGTGGTGCCGCAAGTGGTACCGCAAGTGGTGCCGTCAGTGAAGCAGGCAGTGAATCCTCCATGCGATCCGATAAGCCAACCTCGGATAATACGGGCGCCGCTGCCGATCACCACGCGGAAGCGGAAAATCAATACGCGGAACAAACAGTCGATTAAAGCGGGCGGCGGTGCTGCTCAAACAGGGCGTCACACTCAGCTTCGAGCACACCACCGGTCACCGTTGCGGCGGCGGCCCAACTCCGCCGAATTACCTCCTCCGCGCTGATTTCGATCTGTCGATAACCGACGCGCGTTAGCGTGTCGATCGAGGTGCCAAATATCGTTTCGGGAATTCCGCACCAAAGAATCGCACTTTGACACATGGGGCATGGCTCCGCCGTGGAATAAAGTGTGATGTGCTGCCACTCAGGCTGCGTTGTCTGGGAGTAATTTTGCAGCGCCACGACCTCAGCATGCAGCATTGGAAATGATGCCCTATCATTCAGCCCCGACGCGACTATCTGGTCCGCACGGCGATCCACCAACACGCAGGCGAAAGGCGTTTGCGAAGGGGGACGCGCCAGGCGAATCGCTTCAGCCATCCAAACGGAGTGCGTGTCATGAGAACTCTGCATGGCTGCCTTTCAAACAAGCGGGCACTGACAAGATTTTCTTGTAAAGTTCAGTCAACTCGGTTCCCGTGGGTATTCCGGCATTGACCAGTGCCATCACTTCGGCATCAGCCACACCGCCCTGTTTGAGCACCGCGCGGCAATCATACCATGTTGGGAGCCAGACCATTTCCCGCTCCAATATCTCCTCACCACCGACATGCCGGCAAAAACAGGGGTAATCGAGGATAAAATAAACACCCTCCTGAAACGGCGATCCTCGCTTGCAGACCTTTCCTCGATCAAAGACATAATGCCCCACCTGCGGTCGCCAGCCGAGACCGGCATCCTTCATGCGGCAACCAAGTTGCACCTGAGTGTCTGAAAACTGCATTTAAATTACCCGTGGGTCATATTCTCTGTCGTTATATCCATCGAAGATAGTTTCGACCATCGAAAGCCGCCGAAAGTTGTTTCGTATACATAGGGTCTGATCCCAGTGCGCGTTGAAATGATCAACTTAATCAATCGACCTGCTTGTGTTTGGTTTTATCAGAATCTAAAAACAGGTAATCACCACTCCCGGAGAAACCAAAATGACCGAAATCGATACGGGGATCAGCGCTGAAGATCGCGCGTTGGTCGGAACCGAACTCAGTAAACTGCTTGCTGACACCTATGCACTCTATTTGCAGACACAGAATTTTCACTGGAACGTGACCGGCCCCCACTTTCGTCAATTGCACCTCATGTTCGAGGAACAGTATGGTCAGCTTGCCGATGCAGTGGATGAGATTGCTGAGCGAATTCGCAGTCTCGATCTGCCTGCCCCAGCCACCTTCGATGCCTTCAATGCAATGAAATCCATCGAGGATGCCAGCGGAGTCCCCACGAGCGATCAGATGGTCAGCACCCTTGCCGAAAATCACCAGAAGGTCATCAAAACCGCGCGCAACACACTCGCCGTCGCCGAGCGAGTTTCGGACGAGGCAACGGCTGATATGGTGACGGGTCGACTCGATGAGCACGAAAAGACAGCCTGGATGCTCAGAGCAAGTACACACTGATCGTTAGGAATAAACCGTTTCACCGATGTGTGTTAGTGTTTGGACCCTGCGCGTTTTGGGCCCTGAGTTAGTCAAGATAGAACCGAATCTCTTCGAGCGATTTTTTCTCCCGCGCGGGAATGAACGCCGGATAGCCGACTTTCAAAAAGCCAATCACTCGATGCTCTGCTTCTGGGATGCCAAGCATCTCATAGGTCGCCTGGTTACGCGTAATTGAACCGGTGCTCCATTGACATCCAATCCCCTGATCCCAGAGTGAAAGGACCAGGTTATGCAAGGCACACACTGTCGCCGCATAGTCTTCCTCCTCTCGAAAGGAATCGTCTCTCGACCGAGCAGTGGTGACCGCAATCAGCACAGGTGGATCTAATATTTTTGAGCGTGCCTTGGTCGCCATTTTTTCAACGTCGGCTTCACCGAGTTTCGCCGATTTCTCACGCGAAAGCCCATCAGCAACATCGACAATTTTCTTTCGTGCCTCGGGACCAAGCACGTAGAATTGCCACGGATGGGTCTGTTTATGGCAAGGCGCATGACGGGCGGCTTCAAAACCTCGCTCGAGACATTCGCGAGGCACCGATCTATCGTCAAATCGGTAGACAGACCTCCGTGAGACTAAATTCTCCTGGACACTTGCCATGTTGGATTCTCCCTTGACCAAAAGAGGCGATCCCGCGATTATTCCGCATGCGACGCCATTTCGCCATCCACCCTTCGCACTTATTGAGACTCCGGTGTATGAACGCTGACCAAGACCAGGAATGCTGCCAACCGATTCAATCGACCTGCATTCGGTGTGGAACCCCCCTCTGTGGGGCCGATATGGCGGCCTCGGAGGGCGAATGTGTCGAGTGCCGAAAGTCGATCTGATCGATCGGGCCGACTCAAACAGGAATCGGCAGCAACGGGACCAGGAGATTCGCAATAAACACCGTGACCGTGAGAATAACACTGACACGATGCAACCAATCAAAGGTTTTTTCATCCCCCTCATCGCGTGCACGATTGGTTCTGGGAATCAATCCGCGACAAATGAGGGGCAGCACGATTGACGCGGCAGCAACACCGATCTGCCAGAGCGTCGCCTCATCGCGAAGCAGCACTGCAACGAGCGAGCAAACACCCAGCGCAGTGATGACCAGGAAAAACTTGGGGAAAAGTGCGCGGATTAATTTTCCGGCCGATTTTTCGTTCAGCGTCTTAAAGAGCGTCGGTGCAAAAATGGTCGTTTGCAGAAGAATCACACCGACGATCATTCCGGGAAAGTAATACGACATGTTGCCCTGTTATCCCTTTAGACGAATGAGACTCACTGCCTCATCCCCGCTAATCCACCTGCTCAATCACGAGAATCGCTGAGGGATAGCCATACTGTGGTTGATCGTTCACGGAATTAAACGGTGTGGCCATCACCACCTTTTCGCCCGGAGCCAACTTTAGCGAATCGGCACCCTCGCCGGTTTCCAAATTGGTCACGGTCATCCCGACCGGGCCCTTCGTGATCACGACAACGCGTTGTTGCGACATGCAATTTCCCTCTTCTATCAGATAAGCTTTAGGAACCATCCACCGGTTCGGCCAGTTTCAGCAGGCCGACATTTTCCTCTTCCGCATCTCCTAAATGATCGCTATCGAGCAACATGAGGTATCCACCCTCACGGACCGGAATCACCCATTCACATGCATTATGGCCCGCATCGGGACGGTGATAAGTGTATTCCCATTGGAGGTTCCCAGAGCCATCCACTTTTATCAAATATGCTGCCCAGATATTTCGTTTATCGTTTTCATCGTGAATGTTGTCCGGTTCGACTCCCGTTCCACAGGCGAGCAAAAATCCTTGGTCGCCTGTCTGCTTGACCCCATAGCACTCATCATAAATGAAATCCTGATTCCCCCCGAGCGGTTGCCCAAATCGGGTCTGCCAACGTTCGTTCGCTTTTGCATCCACTCGAACGAGCCACACATCCCAGCCACTGCCCACGCTGGTCGAATGACCAGCCAGCACCCAGCCATCCTCTAAAGATTCGATGTCGAAAAATTGATCCTGCGCCGCGCCGCCATAGAAGTGCAGACCACGTTGCTTCCCCTTACCGTCCAGCAGCAATAAAAACCCGTCTTGATGTTCGCCCTCACCCTCTTCATCTTCCTCCTCGTCCTCGGGGGCAGCCGGAACGTTATCCGACGTCCGCCACTCGGTACCACACACCGCAATCACACCTGTTTGCGCATTCACCTCGACTTTGCTTCCTTGTGCCACAGGGAGTTGGCGTTGCCAAATGAGTTCGCCATCTTCGTCGGCCTTAAACAAGAGTCCTCGCGCTTCCTCGGCAATGAACGGGACCTGCGGCTCTTCAAAATCGGTGTATCCGGTACCGACCCAGTGCCCATCTCGATCCGCTGCCAGTCCTCGCACCGCACCGAAACGCGGATGAGGCAGAATGCGTGTCCAGAGTTGCTTGCCGCTGCGATCTAATTTGCAAACTCCGGCCTGCGATTTTTTTCCTCGATGCGAAAATGTGCCCCCAATCAGATAGCCGTCGGCAACCTCAATGATGCAACGTGCCTCTTCCTGACTCCGACGATTACCGATCCTCTGCTGCCACTCTAATTCGCCCTCGGAATTAATTTTGATGACCAACGCATCCGCCCACTCACGTCCAGGCTCATCGGTTTTACCGACCAGACAAAATCCGCCATCGCGCGACTGCACCCCCTCGATTACGTGCTCACCGAGCGGAGTCCCCTGCCCTTTCGCCCACTCAAGCCGAGGAGGCTGGGAAGACACAGTTTGGCTTCCGAAAACGCCGATGCACATAATATAAAAAACGAGACGAAAAGACCGCATGTGCAAAACACCTAAAACGCTGCTTCTAGAATAGCTTCGAGATCGGCGCGCGTTACGGGACGTGGATTCACATGCATCAATCGTTTCACGGCAAACGCCTTCTCGGCAAATCCAGCCAATTGATCTTCGCGACCGCCAATTTGCCTGATCGACATCGGGATTCCGATCTCCTGCCGCAATGATTCGACTGCAAGGATCGCCTTTTCGGCAGCGGCCACTTCATCCATCCCCGATGTCTCTTCCCCCAGCAGTTCAGCAATCCGACCGAACGCTTGTTGGCGGACTGGTAAATTGAACCGCATCACATAAGGCAGCAGCATCCCGTTCCCGCCCCCGTGCGAGCAATGCACTGCAGCACCAAGCGGATATTCGAGCGCATGCACCACTGCTACCCCGGCGTTGGAAAACGCCATGCCGGCCAACAACGCGGCGCTGGCCATTCCCTCGCGTGCCTCCATGTCATTTGGAACATTCACAGCCCGTACAAGATAACGGCCAATCAGACGAATTGCCTGTTCGCACAGCGCGTCGGTCAACGGCGTGCGACCGCTATACGCATTCCCGGACGGCATGTCACAAGCATCTCTCGCCGTATAGGCCTCGATCGCGTGCACGAGCGCGTCGATCCCGCTTTCCGCAGTGACCTGGCGCGGACAACTCACAGCAAGCGCCGGATCCACTATCGCCACAGACGGTCTTAAATAGGGGCTTTGCATGCTGACTTTCATCTCAGCAGCCCGATCAGTAAGCACCGCGGAATGCGAGACTTCACTTCCCGTGCCGGCGGTGGTGGGGATGCAAATCAGCGGAAGAATCGGCCGGGGGATGCAATCAAAGCCAAAATAGTCACGCGGTGAACCGCCACAGGCAAGCACCGTCGACACCACCTTCGCCAGGTCCATGTTGCTTCCCCCGCCGAGGCCAATCACCACATCGGCCCCGAAGGAAGCACTCACCGAGACGGCTGCTTCGGCTGTCTCTATCGCCGGTTCTCGCTCGGTCTCCGCAAACGCAAACGCGTCGACGCATTCGGACTGTAAGATTGCACAAGCCCGGTCTACCATGTCCGCTGCCAACAAATTTTCGTCGCTGATCACCAAAGCACGATGCCAACGATGCTTTTTGCAAAGCGCGCCGAGTTGATCGAGCGATTGCTGCCCGAAAAGGATCTCGCCAGCGACGGAAAAATTCCACGGCATGTGCATAATGCAACCTTTACCACTGACTCCACTGATGAATCACATCAACAGTCGCTGCGGTCAGCTTGTGCAATTGCTGTGGGGAAATTGAGAGCGGTGGAGTCAAATAAAACATATCGTGAAATGGCCGCAGCCAAACACCGGCTTCCACAAAGCATTCCGTAAGTTTTTCTCGTGAATGCAACTGTTCGACTTGAACTACGCCAATCCCACCCCGCGTGCGCACATCGACGACGCCCGGCATATTTCGGCACGGCTCAAGCTGTTCGGCGAGCGACTTCTCGATGGTGACCGCTTGCGATAGTCGGGGCTGCTGAACAAACAGATCCAGCGACCCGTGCGCCGCGGCACATGCGAGCGGGTTGGCCATATAGGTCGGGCCATGCATCAGCGCAAGGGAATCTTCTTCGCCACAGAACGCTTCAAACACTTCATCGGTGGCAATCGTGGCAGCCATCCCGAGCGTGCCCCCCGTGAGTGCTTTTCCAACGCAGAGAATATCGGGAACAAGGTCCGCCTGCTCGCAGGCAAACATCGTACCGGTTCGACCGAATCCGGTAGCTATTTCATCCGCCACAAGCAATAGGCCCGCTTCACGTGTCATCCGCGCAACCGCAGCCAGCGCTGCCGGTGAATGAAATCGCATTCCGCCCGCGCCCTGAACCAACGGTTCGATCACCACCCCAGCAAGCTGATCCCGTTTTGCTGCAAGGAATGACGAAAATATCTTTTGCTCTTCCTCGGTCTCAGGAATGGGTCGAGAAAACTGCTCGAGCAAAAATCCTTTGAAGTGTGCGTGCATGCTCCGTTCCGGGTCACAAAGCGACATGGCACCGCTCGTATCTCCGTGATATGCATGGCGAAAGGTGACAAAACGGTTGCGATCCGCAACACCACGATTCCGCCACATCTGGGCCGCCATTTTCATCGCTACTTCGACCGCTACTGAACCGGAGTCAGAAAAAAACACGTGCGATAAATCACCTGGCAGCAAAGCGGCAAGCCGCGCCGCTAGTGTGACTGCACCTTCGTGATGAATGCCACCAAGCATCACGTGGGGCATGACCTCCAGTTGCGCCCGTAATTTCTCTGCAATGTGGGGATGGTTGTAACCGTGGCAGGCCGTCCACCAGGACGCAAGCCCATCGATCAGCCGGCGTCCATCGGCGAGCACAAGGTAAACATCCTCGGTCGCCACCACCGGTAGCGGTAGCGGCGCTGTGCGCATCTGGGTGTAGGGCATCCAGAGATGCTCTGCCTGATCGCGCTGCCAGGCGGGAGCCGGTGATTGTACGGCGCAGGAAGAACGCATAGCTTCTCAGAATACCGCCCCTTCGCCATGCTTTCCAGTCACGCGACTTATGCGCGGTAAAGCGCGGTAAACTCTGGTCTCCACCGACCACTGACGCTGCCCAAGTGACCTCGCTACAATGTGAGCCGAATTTCATAACGCCAGCTCGTCACAAGGAACACACAGACATGCCCACAGAGTATCGCTTTTCGTTTGGTCCGTGGAACATTTCAGAAGGTGCCGATCCGTTTGGCCCGGAAGTCCGCACTCCCTATTCGATGCAGGAAAAGTTCGATATGTACGGGCCACTCGGTTTCGAAGGGGTCCAGTTCCACGATGACGATGTGGTGGAGGACATTGAGGACCACGCCCCGGAGGCTGCCTTAGCGCGGGCCCGAGAGGTTAAAAAGATGCTCGACGATCGGCAATTGGTTCCGGAATTTGTCGCCCCGCGGTTATGGTTCGACCCTCGGACTGTCGATGGAGGGTTCACGAGCAACAGTGCCGAAGACAGGCAGTATGCACTTGATCGCTGCCTGCGAGCAATCGATATCGCCCGAGAGGTGGGAACGACGAACATCGTGATGTGGCTTGCTCGCGAGGGAAGCTATATTCGGGAATCAAAGAATGCGCGAGTCGCCGTCGACCGCATTCGCGAAGGTGTTGACCGGATGCTCGAATACGATGGTGATGTCAACATCTGGATCGAACCCAAACCGAACGAACCGGTTGATAGCGCCTACATTCCCACCATCGGACACGCCCTCGCACTCGCCTATCAGACTGTCGATCCGTCACGCGTAAGCGGCCTAATCGAAACGGCCCATTCGCTGCTTGCCGGACTCGACCCGTCAGATGACATGGCGTTTGCTCTTGCGCACGATAAACTCAGCAGTGTACACCTCAATGATCAGGGCGGACTTAAGTTCGACCAGGACAAATGCTTTGCGAGCTTCAATCTTCGAAGTGCTTTCAATCAGCTTCGTGTCCTGGAGGAAAACAACTATGGCTCACGAGGTGAATTTGTCGGCCTCGATGTCAAAGTCATGCGGACTCAAAAGCAGGCAGGGTCTACCGATCACCTGCTGGCAAGCCGCAAGACGTTTGAACGAATTCTGGCAAAGGTCCGCTCGCTCGATAAAACAATCGAGCAACAATACATCGATAACCGCGATTACGAGGGGCTCGACCAGTACATTCTCACCCACTTGATGGGCTGCGAATAGTTTCAGGTGAGCAGCGGTGCGGCGACTTCGCGAAGTGACCGCTCTGACCGCGCGCCGTATTGTGCGATAATTTCGCTTGCCGCAGCCGCGCCAAGTTGGCCGCAGCGGTCGAGCGGAAACCCTTGCGTATAACCGTAAAGGAAGCCCGCGGCAAACAAATCGCCCGCCCCGGTGGTGTCAACCAGCTGCCGCGGGGGGACGGCCTCGATGGCATGTCGCGCGCCACCATGCAATACCGCTGCTCCATCCGCACCAAGGGTTACGGCAACTGTCTCAGCGTCCGATGCGGCCGATTCAAGTGCGTCCTCAATATTTTCACTCTGGTAAAGCGCACGAATTTCCTCTTCATTCGCGAACAGGATGTCTACATGCTGTTTGACAAAATCGAGGAACGACTCGCGATGCCGATTAACGCAGAATGGATCCGAAAGGCTCAGCGAAACTCGAACGTTAGATTCGTGTGCCATTTTTGCCGCCTTCAGAAATGCCTCTTTGGCCGGTTCCAGATCCCACAAGTAGCCTTCGAGATAAATCACGCTGGCACTTGCCACAGTCTCCGCATCCACATCTTCCGGGCCCACATGCACGCACGCCCCAAGATAAGTGTTCATTGTCCGCTGCGCATCGGGAGTAACCAGCACTACACACTGTGCAGTCGGTGGCCCACTTTGCGCGTCGGGTGTAAGGAAGTCGACCCCGGTTTTATTCAGCTCCATCCGAAAGGTCTCACCGAGTGAGTCGGTCCCGACTTTCCCGATAAAGGCCGCCCGTCCACCCAAGTCTGCTAATCCGACCATCGTATTGGCGACCGATCCACCGGAGAGTTCGCGCTCAGCAGCAATGGCCGCACTCAGCGATGCGGCCCGCTCGGCATCAATCAAGGCCATGCCCCCCTTGGCCAAACTTTCCGATTCCAGAAACGCATCATCTACCTGGGCCAGTACATCAACAATCGCATTACCGATTCCGAGTACATCATATTTTTTTTCAGTCATCCGGTACGCTCTCCGCTGCAAGGACAATATTTACGCGGAAAGTCTACTCCACACGGAGCGATCAAAACAAGGCAACACCGCACGAGAACTGGGCAATGCCTTGACACTTGATCCGGACTCGGAGACAACCACAGAGAACATGTGATCTTTTTCGCCGAGGACTGTCCCTTGCAAACCGTATTTTCCTCTCCGGCCCGCTACACCCAGGGCTTCGAATCGATCGAAAGACTTCCGAGCGAAATGGCATTTCTCGGGCTCACCGGTCCGCTGCTCATCGTTTCCGGCCCGACCATGACCGAGCAATTAACACCGGAGTGGCAACGCATTCTGGGAGGAGTCGGAATCCCATTCCGTATGCACCTCTTCCCCGGTGAATGCACTATTCCCGCTATTGAGGAAGTGCGGGAACTTGCCGAGCAAACCGGAGCAGCGACGCTTCTGGCGGCCGGTGGTGGCAAGGTACTCGATACTACGCGGGCTGCCGCAGCTGGGCTGAGCCGACCCTTCATCGCTTTTCCGACCGTAGCATCGACCGACTCCCCCTGCAGCGCAATCAGCGTCATCTATGACCACCGCGGCATTTACGACACTTTCCATAGCTTTCCCCGCAACCCTGACCTGGTGCTGGTCGATACGAAAATCATCGCCCATAGCCCTCGCCGCTATTTTATCTCTGGTATGGGAGATGGTCTTTCCACCGTATTTGAGGCTCGGGCCTGCATGCGCGGTGAGCGTGAAAATCTTCGAGGCGGCCTCGCTACGGTCGCTGCCCGCCAAATTGGCGAAGCCTGCTATCGCACCCTGTTGGAAGATGGTCGCGAGGCCGTAACCGAATTGGATGCCCGCCGCGCAGGGCCGGCACTGGAACGGGTGGTCGAGGCCAACACGCTTCTGTCTGGCATCGGGTTCGAATCGGCCGGCTTGGCTGCCGCTCACGGCATCCATAACGCGATGACCGTAGCGGAGGGAACGCACCGCTATTTGCACGGCGAAAAAGTGGCGTTCGGGGTATTGGTTCAATTGATGCTCGAGAAGCAGCCATCGGAAGTGGTCGAACCGGTCGTCCGCTTTTGCCGTGATGTTGGCCTGCCGACCACACTTAATGGCGTCGGACTATCGGCAGAGGACACAGATCTACTAGATCAGATTGCCCGCGCAGCGGTCGCTCCCGGTGAACTGATCCACAACGAACCTTTCGACGTTACCGCGCCGCAGGTGATCGACGCCATGCTGGCTGCCGACGCTGTGGGAAATCAAACATGAACAGCGCGGAGCAGGACCCCCTTCCATCGATCGATCCAAATTTGCTTGATAGGTTGATCGAAAACACCTTTGTCGACGCGGCGGAGCATCATACCTCGCTTTGCTCGACGAACGACCGCGGGTTGGAACTGGCCTCTCATGCCCCCGACGGGGTTCAACTAATTTACGCCGAAAACCAAACCGAGGGACGTGGTCGTGGCGATCACCGGTGGCATTCCGCGCCCGGGAGTCTCACGTTTTCAATTCTCGTGCCGCAGCCGCATGCCAGTGCCACCGTCTTATCACTCCAGGTCGCCGTGGCCATTGCCAAAGCGTGCAACAACGTGCTGCAAAAGAAAAAAGTGCAGGTGAAATGGCCCAATGACCTCTATCTCTCCAACCGCAAACTAGGGGGAATCCTGATTGAAGCACCTGCGCATGGGGGGAGATGGGTGATCGGGATTGGACTGAATGTGAACAATCGAACCGGTGACGTGATTCCCGGTGGGTCGGATCCAGCCAGTCTTGCCGAGGAGGCCGGGAAACCACTGGACCGGGCCATCATTTTACAGGAGTTACTAAACCAGATCGGTATGCTCTGGAAATCGGAAATCGCGTCCGCGGGTGCACCTGATGATTGGGGCGATTTCTGCCTGCTCACCGGAAGGCACATCGACGTCGACACGCACCATCAAACCATTCGGGGAACGTGCCGTGGAATCGACGCAACCGGCAGACTACTGTTGGAAACGCCTCCGCGACCCGGCGAATCGGTCAAACTGCAAGCCTTTGCTTCGGCTGAGAAAATCAGCTGGGCATGAGCGGTTAAAGCCACCGCAGCCGGGTCAGTGTTTCATCACCACGGTTTCATCCACGACTTTTTCGACACCGAACTCACCAAGATCCTCTGCGAGCGAAAGCAGTACCTGCTTGGTGTAGAACGTCGGCATCGTTCCACGGAAATAGAGCATTCCGTCTTCAAAATCTGTTTCGACTCCCCGAATAGCGATGTAAACACTCCGCTGCAACCGCTGACGAATCATCAGCAATATATCCCTTTTTAACTTTTCGGCAGCACTCATCTCGATCGTGGAAGCGGTCGTCACCTCTCCTCCGATATCATGCATACCCGGTGCCAGGGCAGAAGCTTCCGGCGTCAAAGGATCCATCTCAACTCCTTTCTGGTTATACGCTGGGGACGTTTCGCGTTGGCCAATCTGCTCGATGCATAACGCGTCCGTCCGGGACGCCCCCCCAAAAGAGCATATCTCATGCCAAATATGCCTATGGCAATTACTTTTTCTCAGCAGCTGGTATTCTCAGCGCGAATCAATCGAGCCGCAAATGATCTCGGCATCGAATGCGCCAAAATCGGGCATCAAACGCTCAATAAATGGCCACAACGATTGGATTGGACCATCAGCTGAATCGCCGGTTATGCATCAATGAGCTGAAATCCGTGTCGCGAATCCCTGGTGACGCGGCAGATCGGATGGTCTGGTTCGTGATAAAGAATCAGCCGCCAATTGGAATCGCACGCTTCGGATAGAAGCGCCGCTTTGGTTTGCATGTTGTCCCACGGAAGCATGTCGTAACCCATACTGTATGCACTGCCCACGTGATGACGCGTGGGAATCACATCAGCCGGAAAACAGACCGTTCCTTCTGCATCATCAAACTCGATCGATTGCTGTCCCCACGTATGGCCCGGCCGCGGACGCAGGCGAATGTCTTCAAGCACCACCGCCTCACCCGCGATCAGCTTCACCTGATCCGCAATCGGATCGAGCGTACTCTGTAGATAGGTCTTGCTCATCGTGGACCGACCGTTGTGGGCATCCTCCCACTCCTGCCGTTGCACATAAATATCTGCGTCAGGCAGGGCGGAGACCAGGTCGCCTTCGCTGTTAATCCGTGAGATCCCGGCGGCGTGATCAAAATGCAAATGACTGAGCATTACCGCGGTAATCGACTCAGCAGGAATTGCATGGGCGGCAAGAGCAGAGAATACCGTGGTATCCTCCAGGGCAAATATATCGCGCTCTTTATCTGTGAATTTGTCGCCGTACCCGCACTCGATAAGCACCCGTTCCCCGTCGCGTTCCAAGAGCACACAATGACATGCAAGTGGAACTCTGTTGAGCTGATCGGGGGTGACTAATTTGCTCCACAGCACCTGCGGAACCACCCCGAACATGCTACCACCGTCGAGCCGAAATCGACCTGCGGTGACCAGTTGCCAATTCCACCCGCCCATGTCAAACGCCCTTTTTAAGTTTAGAGGTGAAACGGTATGACGCGGTTCTGCGCGCCGGCGGGCGGCTCAGGTGACGGATCCACCCAGTCGATCACTTCCCCGCGTGCGATGCACGTCGAGACATGCTGCTTAACCTCAGAAAGTAACTTCTGCAGAGCGCTGCGTTCATCGGACGCTCGCTGAGAGAAACCGGCCAAATTCGCTGCCGTCGCCTCAACACCATCCTCCGCACGCATCACGTGGACAATCAAACTGAACACCGGGGTTTCGGCAGACGCCTGCGGCAAGGGCCTAAATCCCTCTGATCCGTCTTGTTTCGCTGATGAATCGGTCACCAGACTCTCCCTGCGTGTCCCCTGGTTGTGAGAAGGTGGATTATCGCCGATCCGACCCCGGCGGCCAACCCGAATGATTACCGCGAGATTAGTGATACGATGCGTTCAATTTGCTATAGTCGTTCGAAAGACAGAACTCGAACCGTTCATCCGAGCATAGCATGCGTGCCTTGATACCTATCGCATCTGGAAACGAAGACATTGAAGTAGTCGGCATCACCGATGTGCTTACCCGAGGCGGCATTCGGCTGACGATCGCGTCTGTGGAGGAGGACCGCAATGTGCGACTCATGCAGGGGCTTCGCCTCGAGACCGATTGCCTGCTGACGAGTGTGCTCGACGAAGACTTCGATGCTGTGGTGATGGCTGGCGGCATTCCCGGGGCGATGCGTCTGGGTGACTCGAGGGAGTTGCGAGAACTGTTGATCCGCCACCATCGCCAGCAAGCGGTTCTCGCCGCGATCTGTCTCTCCCCCGCACTGGTGCTGCGACCAGCGGGCGTCCTGGATGGCTGCAACCGCGTGACTGGAAACTCGCAGCAGATAAAAACCCGCGATGAAACCTTTGCTCCTGACGAGTTCACCAAACGTTTGGGTGAAGCTTATGATCCCTCGCTACGAGTGTGCGTGGATAAGACGCACAAAATTATCACCTCACAGGCCCCGGGAACTGCCATCGAATTCGCATTAGAGGTGGTCCGAATGCTTTCCGGTGACCACGTCGCCAACACGATCGAGCGTTACCTGATGGTCGCCCGTTAAACGTTGAAAGGGAAATCATGCACCGAATCCCCTCTTATCTTTTGGTTTTCTTTTTCTGCCCTGTTTTCTACTCGGTTTTCTGCACAGTTTTCGAAAACACCGTGGCAGCGGAAAATGCTTCCACCAATGCACCGCAGGCACCGCAGGAAAGCGATCTTCAGCCCTTTCTCGGACCGCCCCGTTTTGACGCGCAGAGAGTCTATAAAACCGAGCGCCATCCCAATGTGGCGGTTGCCAATGATGGGACGGTGCTGGTGACGCTCGGAAACAGTCGACTGCTCTTGCGTCGTAGTGCCGATGGCGGAAAAACATTCGGCGAGCCGATTCCGATTGCAGATCCGGGTTTCCAGGGAGGGGGCCTGACAGTTGATGAAACCACCGGAGACGTGCTTGCCTTTGCCGAGTCTGGACATCCCCCAGCGCCGCTGCAGATCTATCGCAGTCGCGACCACGGTAAGACGTGGGAGCGTCAGCAGACAAAGATCGAGCCCGACAAACACGGGAACACGCCATCGATGCACATGAACGAACATGGCATCACGCTGCGGCACGGCAAACACGCGGGACGTTTATTAAGAGCGGCGCGTTTTTACGGGTCTGCCAACCGCCCGGAAGAGTATGCCAATCACTACACGACGGCAATTTACAGCGACGACGGCGGAGCCTCGTGGAAAACAAGCGACCCTTTTCCCGAAAACGGTACCGGCGAGGCAACGTTAGCCGAACGCGCTGACGGAACGATTTATTACAACACCCGCTGCCATTGGGATCAGAATCCCCGGCCGACTCGACGACGGGCTGCGGTAAGCGACGATGGTGGCTCGACCTGGAAAGACTTCAGAGTGGTTGACGTACTACCGGATGGCCTGCAACATCGCGCATACGGCTGCATGGGAGGACTGGTGCGGCTTCCGGTCGAGGGTCGCGACATCTTCTGTTTCAGTAACATTGACACAAAGGGCGAACACCGGGAGCGGGTCACCGTTTGGGTCAGTTTTGACGGGGGAGAGACGTGGCCGGTCAAGCGACTCGTCGAATCGGGTCCGAGTGCCTATTCGTCACTCAACGCCGGTCGGCCGCAGACGCCAAGCGAGGGCCAGATCTATCTCCACTACGAAGCAGGCAGCGGGAGTAAACTGGCAAGATTTAACCTGTCCTGGTTGCTCGACGGAGAGCGAACCGGCAATGGCACGGTACCGACCTGGGCTACTGACTTATAAGCTGTGCGTTTGACCCCAGATGCTCACAATGCCGCCGTGCTACATCCAGTGGAATCAATTTTCGGCGCTCGCGCGGATTACGGCGCAACCACCCGAGGACGATCAACTGAAGTAGCAGCACGTCGGGCCGTAGCAGATAACTTTGCGGGAGTCCGTCCGACAGCCGCTGCAAGTTAGCGGACACCCGTCGCGCGCTGGCTATGGACCTGGGTGCCGAGGCCGCTCCCGCAATTGCTCCCCCGCAAAGATATAGCCAGATCGACGTTTTACCGATCCCTTGCAGTGGATAGACGGCATTGTAAGACTCTCGACCCATACGCACCTCGTCGAGCCGTTCTGCCAACCACTTCAGATTCTGCCAGCGATCGCGTAACCGACCGGCCCATTCATAGGATTTGCGAGCGGCCGCATCGTTCATCGATTGCTCAATCGATCGCAGCACCGCATCACTTGTCTCGCCCCGCAAAAACTGCTCGCCCATCTGGACCTGACGGGTGTAATCGGTCTCGGTCACCTCTGCCGCACACGGTCCGCAACAGGTTCCGGTCTCGAATCGCAGACATCCGGGCCGGAGAGATTCTTCAAACAATCGCTGCTGGTTACTGTAGATGATCGAAACGTCAGGCCCGCAGTCGCGTAGCAGAAACGTGTGATTGAAATCATCCACCGCTTTACGTAAACGCCGACCACCCAGCAGCGGGCCGTGCAGTCCGCCACTAAGATCGGCCCGGGCACGCACAGCCCGCAGACGCGGTGCCTGATCATGAGAAAATGAAACAAATTTTGGTAACCGGCTTCTCGGTTGACCGCGACGATTCATCACGGGTCGAAACCGGCTGATCAATTCCTGTTCGCGAATCAAAGCCAGGAGTTCGCCGGCAACACGCTCGTAACGCACAAAAGCAGCGCGGCGTACGATACGCACTGATTTATGATCTTCCGGTTGCCGGGTGAAGTAACTGAGCAGCCGATGCGTGAGCCGTTTTGCCTTGCCGACATAGAGGATGCGGCCCGTCCGATCGTAAAACGCGTAAACACCGGGAACCGGGGGAATCGATTCACGGATTACTTTTCGCATCGCCTCCGGGGTCGAGGCAATTTCAAACAGCCGCCCGCCCTTCCGCGCGGTCCGCGATGGCAAAAGCGATGCGCCGAAGGCGATCGATGCGTGTTCGGGAAATAGTGATCTCGCCATGGTTGGCCTCGTGCCAGAACAGACTCCCCAACTCAGCATATCGCCCCGCCGATGATCGACAAGCGGCAGGCCGCCATGGGCCTGTGTCACACAGCGCTGGCCGCAAGACCTTCACGCATAAATCGAGCGTAGTCTGGACGATCAGCAGCGTTTTTATGGCGATAAGCGTGAAGGATTGTGTCGCCACGAAGCAGAAATAGACCGGGCATCTGAAATCCGTCGCCGGCAAGTTTTCCTACGCCATGCCCGTCGATCAAGCACGCCCGCGCTCCACGGCCCCACACCGCTGCCCCGAAAAGCTGTCCCCATCGGCCACGCGTCAAGCCGAAACTTCGGAACAGCCGACACGCAGGGTCACTGATCCGGGATACGCTTTGCAAATCATACTCAGCAAACTGCAGAGCCGCATCCGCTTCCGTTCCCATATGGACGATCGCGACATTTGCCTCAGCCTCAAGCGTGGATCGCAATTTCTGAATATCGGCCAACGCCTCCCGACAGAAGGTACACCCCCCGTGGCGCAAGAAGAGAAGCATTAACGGTCGATCTGCAGATAACGATCTCAGTGTCTGCCCGTTTTGGTCGCGATACATGCCGATCGCATCACCAATCGAGGGCGTTGTCTGGTCCTCCGGCAGACACGATGCCTTGGCAGCTGCATAAAGAATCATGCCAAAGGGAACCCACCAGATAAGGTCGTTGGTCAAAATCGTAAGACCCCAGGCCGGGGGCAAATAACCGGGATCCCCCGGAGAGAGTGTGAGCAGTCCGAAGAGAAATCCAATCGGGCCGAAGATTTTTCCCAGAAACCCCACCAGCGTGATGGGCCAATGGCGTAGCGGATCACGCGATGCAATGGCGTATCCGATGCCGTAGACGCCCACGATCATCCCGACACATTGCCAGATGCTCGGGTAGGTCGGCAGGGGCATGCCGGTCAGCCGAAACAAATCGCCCGGACGAAAGATGACCCATCCCCCCCAGAGCAGGTTGTACGCCGCAGCAAGTTGAAGTGTCCATCGCATCCAGGGAGCGATCATGCGTGCCTCACTTTTTGAAAGAGGTTTCAAATATTGTAGCGCCCCGCTAAAAGATGATAAGTCGTATGGGTGTCTATAGTGTGTCGGCAGTGTGCCGGTAGTGTGTCGATAGTGTGCCGACAGGGTAAGGGGAACTGCCCTCGCAGGGTTATTCGCGGGCAAGAAATTCCTCGACCAGACCACAGAAAATGTCGGGACGCTCCAGAAAAGCAAAGTGATAACCTCCTTCTGACTCCTCAAGGATGCGGCTGGAGGCGATTGGAATCTGTTGCGCGATCCATTGCTGGCTCTCCCACGGTACGATGCTGGATTTACCACCGATCACCAGCGCCGGCACATCAATTTGACCAACCAGATTCCGCCAGTCGGCGAACGCACAATCCCAGAGCAGCGCCGCAGCACACGATCGCGGCAACTTCATATTTTCTTTCAAAATCCAATCTCCTTGCGACGCGACAAGCCGGGGACTGAGCATGTCGAAGAGCATGCGTCGTGTCGTCTCTGCCGCGTTGTCGCCCCGTAGGGCCGAGCAGACCGCACTTAGGTGTGAAAACGAAAAAATCGCGCCCGCCTCATTTTGCGTTTGCTGAGATTCCGTCTCGCCGAGTGTCAGTGCGGCAGGTTGATCGTCGAGGATTACAGCACGGATTCGATCCGTGCCGAAGAGTTCAATGTAGGAAAAAATAACGCCCGCACCCATCGAATGCCCGAGGAGGGTGATCGTTTCCAGATCGAGCGATAGAAACAATTCCCTCAAGTCCATCGCCAATCTCGCAAGGCGGTAGCCGTGGCCGACTTTTTCACTTTCTCCGTGACCACGATGATCGAGAGCGATCACGCGACATCGACTGCTGAGGGCTTCGATCGTGTCACCATACATCGCCGCAGTCTGTGACCAACCAGGAAGCAGCACAAGCGGTGCCCCTCGACCCGCCTCGCGGTAATGCAACCTGACCCCGGTCGGAATTTGCAATACGTTCGATTTCACAGCAATCACAAATTCCTGGCCGATCGCAAATAGTCCGGAGTTCCTAGAGGGCCTGCCCGGGTCGGAATCGGCGACGAAATTCATCCGGGGCAAGCGACACATCACTGTCGTCTTCGACCCGCTCGCGCAGTGCGGCAAGCTCTCGCTTCATCTGCTCGACCTGTTCCGCATACTGAGGGTCATCGTAACGATTCACCAGTTCATCGGGATCCACTTCCAGATCGTAGAACTCCCATTCATCAAACTGATAGAAATGCATCAACTTGTAACGTTCATTCCGGATGCCGTAATGGCGCGGCACCATGTGCACGCTCGGAAATTCATAGTAGTGATAATAAATTTCCTTCCGCCAGTCCTCTGGCTCCTTGCCGGCTAACAAAGGTACAAGCGACCGCCCCTGCATCTCCGGATCGATATCGCAGGCCGCAGCCTCCAGAAATGTCTCTGCATAATCGAGGTTCTGTACCATCATCGTATTCCGCGATCCGGGTGTCGTGACACCGGGCCACTTGATGATTAGAGGCATCTTGAGCGACTCTTCATACATCCATCGCTTGTCATACCACCCGTGATCGCCGATATAAAAACCTTGATCCGAGCTGTAAACGACAATCGTATTTTCCTCAAGATCCAGATCCTTCAACGTTTGCATCAGCTGGCCGACGCTGTCGTCGACCCCGCGAACGCAGCGAAGATAGTTTTTGGCATATCGCTGATACTTCCAGCGGACCAAATCTTTCCCCGTCAGCTTCGCCGCATGAAATGCGGCATCGTCTGCCTTGTAGGCATCGCGCCAGCGTTTCTTTTGTTCAGGCGTCATCCGCCATAGGTTATCGCGAGCCGAACGATCCTGACGGGCCTGAATGGCATCGCCGTCAAACTCCGCCGTCAAATCGACAAACAGATCGTAATGCAGATCCATGTGCCGATCGATCTCCATCTCCTGATGTCGCGCCGGTGGCGCATTATCTTCCCAGCGATCAAACAGAGTCTCCGGCTCTGGCAGTTGCACATCATCATATAGAGCGATGTGCTCAAAAGCCGGCATCCAGTTGCGATGAGGTGCTTTATGCTGACACATCAGCAAAAAAGGCTTGTCCGGATCGCGACCCTCTTTCAGCCAATCGACCGCCAGATCAGTAACGATCTGGGTGCAATGCCCCTTGATCACTTTATTTCCATCCGGCGTGAGAAACTCCGGGTTGTAGTAAGCACCCTGACCCGGGAGAACCATCCAGGTATCAAACCCCTGCGGCGTGCTTTTCAGGTGCCACTTACCGAATAGTGCGGTCTGGTAACCGCACGCTTGCAGCAACTTCGGAAAGGTCGTCTGATCGGGGTTGAACCGATTACCGTTATTCATGAAACCATTTTTATGGCTGTGTTTTCCAGTCAGAATCACAGCACGGCTCGGGCCGCAAATGGAATTGGTGCAAAAACTATTCTCAAACAGCATTCCCTCACGGGCGAGTCGATCGATATTTGGCGTCGGATTGATCGACTGATAAAGTCCTTCATACGCACCAATCGCATGGGTCGCGTGATCATCCGAAAAAATGAAAACGATATTCGGACGCTTGTCGGGACCCGGCGTCGAATCGTCACCCAAACTGGTATCCCCAAGCGAGCAAAACATCAAAACCAACAGCGGCAAAACCGCTAGTAGCCGTTGATCGGAATTATTGGATCGTGATTGAATCATTCGCATTTGGGTCCGCCTTGAATACGTATCTTGAAATTATCGGAGGTTCAGCTGATTGGGCACTTTCGTCACTCCTGCCTCGTGGACTCGCTTCAGGTTCCGCAGTCGCTCGACAACCTTCGGGTGCGCCGCCGCAATATTATATTTTTCTGCCGGGTCATGTTCGAGATTGAAAAGCAGGGGTGGATCGTGCTTAACGGGATCTTTCTGACCCACAAATTCAGTCTTTGTTTTAAAGTGCGCCTTGAAGGGCCCTTCACGCAGAGCAAACACCTCGTCGCCGTGATAGTAAACCATCTCTTTGCGTCCGCCAGGTTCGCCGTGCAATAATACTTGCGTGAGATCGATGCCGTCGATCGTCCGGTCAGTTGGTAGTTTAGCGTCGCAGATCGTTGCAAATGTCGGGAGTAAGTCCAACGTGCTTCCAACGTCCATGATCACCGCTGGCTGAATGTGTCCGGGCCACCAGAAGACGGTCGGCTCCCGCATACCACCCTCCCAGGTGCTACCCTTCGCATCACGCAGCAATCCGGCAGAACCGCCTTGCTGCCGATACATGTGCCTCTGTCCATTATCCGATGTAAAGACGACAAGCGTGTCTTCTGCAATACCTTCCTCACGCAATGCCTTTAGAATCCGACCGGTCGAAGCATCGATCTCTTCGATCACATCGCCGTATAAGCCCCGGAGGCTGACATCCTCGAACGGTTCGGAGACAAACAGCGGCACATGCGGAAGGTTGTGAGCGAGATAAATAAAGAAGGGTTGCTTCCGTTCGCCGCGGATAATTTTGATCGTCTCTTGTGTGTATCTTTCCGTGATGGTTGTCTGATCGGCGGGTCGTTCAATGACTTCTTCGCCTCGCATCAGCGGTACATTCCAATATTCGCTTTTGGGATCCGCGAATTGTGCTTTCCATGGTGGAGCATCCTTCGAGGTGTCCATGTCGTTGGAATAGGGAATGCCGAAATACGTGTCGTATCCGTGGCTTGTCGGCAAGAACTGCGGAAGATGGCCGAGATGCCACTTTCCGACCGCATGGGTTGCATAACCGGCATCCTTCAGCATCCGGGCGATCGTGATTTCACTTTGCGGCAGGCCGCCCTTCGAATCGGGAAATAAGACGCGATAGCCGAATCCGCACATCCCACTTCGCACCGGATAGCGGCCGGTTTGCAGCCCGGCTCGACTCGGAGTACAGACCGGGGCGGCTGCATAAAACTGCGTCCATTTCTGCCCCTCCCGCGCCATCTGATCAAGCTGCGGCGTGCGGATGGTCGGGTGCCCGAAACAACCCAGATCACCGTATCCCAGGTCATCGCAAAATATCACAATCACGTTCGGCCGCGATTCGTGAGCTTCCAGTGGGCCAGCCGACAACAAAGGCACCAGAAGCAGCATCACAAGCAAAGCCCAACAAACCCTTCGCGCAACGATCAAAGCCGATCTATCTCGTGAGTCATGTAACACGCTGCCGTGGCCTCCCATTCGCCTTTTTGTACTTTCGGTCGCTGCCTCATCGTAGCCGTGCCAGGAGCGAATCCGCAAGTTCCCATTTAAAGCACGCAAGGCAAAATAGAGCGAATTTACGTTCAATAACGCTGGATTTGTATCAGTCGATGCGTCATTTCCACTAGCACATACTCCCGCCGTGTATATAAAATGAGAGAGTCGTTAACCGACCCAACCCCACCTGTTGTTTCCGCTCATGCAACGAGTCTCACCGTCGAATCTGCTGTTGCTCACGACCATGCTAATGACGTGGGTTTGCGCCTGCGTCGATTCGCAGGCTGAAGAAGGGGTTGATTACGTCAGGGAAATTCAGCCGATCCTGGCAGATCACTGTTTTGAATGCCACGGTCAGGATCCCTCTTCCCGCGAGGCCGACTTGAGGCTCGACAAACGTGACGTCGCGGTGGCTTCCATCAACGGGGATCCGGCCATCGTACCCGGGGAAGCCGCAAAAAGTATTTTGATGGAACGTATCGAGTCGGATGACCCCGATCTCCGGATGCCTCCACCGGAGCATGGAGATCCGCTGACCGAAGAGGAACGAATGTTACTGCGTCGCTGGATCGATCAAGGGGCAGAGTATCGAGAACACTGGGCATTTATTCCGCCCGTAAAAGCTGCTTGCCCGACCGATGTGCATCCGATCGACTTTTTTGTACATCAGCAATTGGCCGCAACAAAGCTCACACCCAACCCGCAGGCCGATCGCGCAACCCTATTGCGTCGCCTCTCACTTGATTTAACCGGTTTGCCTCCCACGCCTGAACAACTCGACGCGTTTCTAGCCGACGATGCGCCGGATGCCTATGCAAAGCAAGTCGAACGCTTGCTTCAGTCGCCTCAATATGGTGAGCGATGGGCACGTTGGTGGCTGGATGCGGCCCGTTACTCGGACAGCGATGGCTATGAGAAAGATCTCCCACGCAAACAATGGCCGTGGCGCGACTGGGTAATTGAGGCGCTCAACAACGACTTACCTTACGACACGTTCATTACCGAACAGCTCGCTGGCGATCTATTGCCGGATGCCGCACAGGATGAACACGTTGCTACCGGATTTCTCCGGAACGGCATGGTCAACGAAGAAGGTGCGATCATTGCCGAAGAATTCCGCATGGAGGGGCTCATCGACCGCATGGATTGCTTAGGGAAGGCCGTGCTCGGATTGACCATCGCGTGCGCCCAATGCCACGACCACAAATACGATCCGATCTCGACGCGGGAATATTACCAACTGATGGCCTACATCAACAATGATTATGAGGCCGTGAGTCGTGTGTACGGTCCAGACCACCGTAAGACTATTGACTCGATCGAGAAAAACATCGCGGCCAAAGAAGAAGCCATTAAACAGGCTGCTCCTGATTGGGAGGCAAAACTCGCCACCTGGATTGAGGCGCAGCGTGAAGCCCTCATGCAGCCGCAATGGCAAGCCGCCACCCCAACCAGTGCGGAGGTCCCTGACGGGATCTGTCATCCCGAGCTACTACCGGACAAGAGTGTCCTAAATCTTGGTTTTCGGCCCACCAGCACCCGGCTCACCGTCTTGCTGGAAACTCCCGAAACCACAATCACCGGTCTGCGACTGTGTGGTCTCAAGCATGGCGACTTGATTTTCGGCGGACCTGGTCGCAGCTACGTAGGCAACTTTGCCATCAGCGAAATCAAAGTGGAAGCATGCAGTCGCGACAGCGATGCGTATGAAAAGGTTAAAGTAAAATCCGCTTCAGCGGACAGCGCCACGCACAATCGCCTGATCGATCCATACCTTCGCCGTAATGCAGAAGACAGCCGCATGGTCGGTGGTGCGGGTTACCTGATCGATGGAATCTGGGAAACGGCCTGGACACCCGATCGGGGCGGGCATTTTCACAACGAGCCCTGCGAAGCCGTGTTGCAATTCGAGCAGCCGATCACGCACGAACCGGGGACAAAATTCCGTATCGTGATGGAATTCCGTCACGGCGGAAATGACGCCCACGGTCGGAAAAACAACTTCATTGGTCGTTTCCGCTTTGATGTCACCGGTGATGAAACTCCGAAAGCCGCCGCGGTGACTGGGGAAGTGCGGCAGGCACTCGAGAGGGACGAGGCGAACCGCTCGGATTCTGACAATCGCTTGCTGTTGACTGCATGGGCGGCAACCGACGAGCGGACCAAATCGATGGCCAGCGCAATTCAGAAGCAGTGGAAGCGGTGGCCTGAGGGAGATTCGGTCCCCCACCTGGCAACGCGAGACGGGGAGTATGTCCGCGAAACCCGTATTCTGGATCGCGGCAGTTGGCAATCGCCCGGTAGCCAAGTCAGCGCCGGAGTACCAGCATCCCTGCACGCCATCTCTGCTGAACAACAACCGCCCAATCGTCTCACGCTGGCTCGATGGTTGACCGATTCCGCATCGCCGACCACGGCAAGGGTGGCCGTAAACCGCATCTGGCAATCTTATTTCGGAACCGGATTGGTCGAGACGACCGATGACTTCGGCGTCCGTAGTGCGCTCCCATCACACCCGGAATTACTTGACTGGCTCGCCGTCGAATTCATGCAACCGGCATTGAAGACAGGACAACCGTCCGATCCCTGGAGTCTGAAACACTTGCACCGGGTAATCGTCTCAAGCGACACCTATCAGCAGAGCGCGGTAGCAGACCCGAAGGCAATCGAGATTGATCCGCAGAATCGACTACTGGCTCGCGGTCCTCGATTTCGGGTCGACGCAGAAATGGTTCGCGACATCGCCTTGGCCGCCTCCGGACTGCTGAAGGAAACGGTGGGCGGGCCAAGTGTATTCCCTCCCGTGCCGGACGGGCTATTCTCGCTCAGCTTTACTGCTGTCGATTTCTGGGATACGGCCAAGGACGACGAGCGATATCGACGCAGCCTTTATGTCTTCCGACGTCGCTCCATCCCGGATCCTGTTTTAGCGAGCTTCGACGCGCCGTCCGGGGATGCTTCCTGCGTGAGGCGGACCTATTCCAACACCCCGCTAGCAGCGCTCACCAGCTTGAATGCAACCATTTTTACCGAAGCAGCCCAGGCGATGGCGCTTCGACTTCTGGGCAAAGCGTCGGTTACCGATCGAGACCGGTTAATCTATGGTTACCGATTATGTGCAAGTCGGCACCCGACCACGAGCGAAATTGATGCGCTCATGGACCTACTCGAAGTGACGCGGAATCGCCTGACCAGCGGAGAACTCACCGCCGCCGAAATTGCCTTTAATACACTTACCAAGCCCTCCGATCTTCCCCCGACCGCTTCGCCCAATGAAGCGGCGGCGTGGACGATCGTCTGCCGTGTGCTTTTGAATCTGGATGCGACACTGAGCAAGGGATAAAACACAGGGCAAGAGATAGACCGCAGGATACAATAGAGACAAAAGCGATAGCTCACAAAGGTATTAGTCAAATGCAACCATCCATTCCCAACACCCTACCGGCATCCCCCGTATCGCGCAGATGGTTTCTGGAGCAGTGTGGCGTGGGAGTAGGCTCACTGGCACTTGGCGCGCTTGCGGCGGGCGACAAAACCGCGCATGGCGCAACACCGAACGAGCACCCGCTCGCTGTTCGTCCGCCACATTACGCGCCCCGAGCCAAACGGGTGATCTATCTTTTTCAGGCCGGTGCGCCGAGCCACCTCGACCTCTATGACTACAAGCCTGAGCTTGCCGAATGGAGCGGTAAAAAACCGCCCGCCGAGTTACTGGAAGGCTATCGCGCGGCCTTCATCAAACCTGACTCGGCGTTATTGGGACCGAAATATGATTTTAACCGCCACGGCGAATCGGGAATTGAGATTTCTAACCTGCTACCCTACACCGCGAGCATCGTCGACAAATTGTGCTTCGTCCGCTCGGTCTCGACCACGGCCGTCAATCATGCCCCGGCACAGATTCTAATGAACACCGGCACCCAAATTTTCGGTCGCCCGAGTTTCGGCGCATGGTCGCTCTATGGACTTGGCAGTGAAGCGACCGATTTACCTGGTTACGTCGTGCTCAGCAGTGCCAATGGCACCAGCGGAGGGGCGAGCAACTGGGGATCAGGATTCCTTCCGACGCGTTACGGCGGCGTGCCCCTGCGGAGTAGTGGCGACCCGATCCTTTACCTCTCGAATCCGAAGGGTATCGATGCCCGCACCCAGCGTGCTTCGCTCGACACCCTCAAGCTTCTTAACGAGCAGGAACTGGGCCGAATGGGCGATCCTCAGATTCAAGCGCGAATCAATGCCTACGAGTTAGCCTATCGCATGCAAACCAGTGGGCCGGAACTGGTGGACCTGGCGGGTGAATCAGAGGCCACCCTCAAAATGTACGGGCTCGACCCCCAGCAACCGAAACCGGGCTATGCAAAAAATTGCATACTCGCACGACGTCTGATCGAACGAGGCGTCCGCTTTGTGCAGCTCTTTCATGAGGCTTGGGACCACCACGGAGGGCTAAAAGCCGGACTCGCCCGCCGGTGTGGCGAGACCGATCAGGCGAGCGCCGCGCTGGTGACCGATTTGGAGCGACGCGGATTGCTTGAAGACACGAGTGTAATCTGGGGAGGTGAATTCGGTCGCACACCGATGGTTCAGGGAGGCGGCGCTGATGGTCGCGATCACCACAATCGAGCATTCACCATGTGGTTCGCCGGAGGTGGGATCAAAGCGGGACACGTCCATGGCGAGACCGATGCGTTCGGATTCAATGTCGTGCGCGATGAAGTACCGGTCGCCAATCTGCATGCGACCCTGTTACACCTGCTTGGCATGGACCACACGAAACTGACATTCCGTTCGAGCGGTCTGGATATGCGTCTGACCGGCGTACAGGGCGAACTGGTCCCGGGCATGCTTGCCTGAGGCGTTCAAATTCATGTGATTTGCTGAGAATAAGCCTCCGCAGCACAGCGCATCAATTGCTTGCCGGATGCACCAATAGTATCACCGGGCGATCTTTTTCGCCTAGTGATTTCTGCATCTTGGGGCTACACTATCAATAGATGATATCCCGCCTGAAACGAGTCCCGCCCATGAATTGGTTTTCTGCTTTTCTGCGTCTCGCCGTTATGATCCCCGCAGCGGCCTTTCCTCTAGCCGTTGCATTGGCTGAGACGCACCCGGAACCTCTGGAATACAACCGCGACATCCGCCCCATTTTGTCTGACAAATGTTTCAGCTGTCACGGAGCCGATAGCGCTTCACGAGAGGCAGGTCTACGGCTTGATGAGCGTGACAACGCGATTGAAATGGGTGCCATCGCCGCCGGCGACCTTGAGGGCAGCGAGATGGTCGCCCGGATTGAGACGGACGATCCAGACATCATTATGCCACCCCCGGAAACAAAAAAGGCTCTCTCGACAACGGAAAAGGAATTACTCAAGCGTTGGATTAATGAGGGTGCGGAATACCAACCCCATTGGTCCTTTATCGCTCCGCAAAAAGCAGCGCTCCCGGCCGTTGAAAAAGAAGATTGGGTAAAAAATCCAATTGATCGCTTCATCCTAGCGCGGTTGGAGAGTGAAGGACTCGCTCCAGCGCCCGAGGCTGATCCGTTGACACTTTTTCGTCGATTGCATCTGGACATCACAGGACTCCCGCCCGACCCGGCTGAAAGCCGTTTATTTGCAGAGGAATATACGCAGGATGCGGAAGCGGCAATGGAAAATTGGATTGATCGCTTAATGCAACGGCCCACGTGGGGTGAGCACCGAGCCCGTTACTGGCTCGACGCGGCCCGTTACGGTGATACGCATGGATTGCATTTTGATAATTATCGCGAGATGTGGCCTTACCGCGATTGGGTCATCCGCGCTTTCAATTCGAATCAACCATTTGACCAGTTCACCATCGAACAGATTGCCGGTGATATGCTGCCCGATCCGACAGAGGATCAGCTCATTGCGACCGGACTGCAGCGTTGCAATATCACGACCAACGAAGGCGGAACGATTGACGAAGAAAACCTGGCGATCTACGCGGCCGATCGCGTGCAGACGCTCGGCTGGGTCTATCTCGGCCTGACGACCAACTGCTGCCAGTGTCACGATCACAAATTTGATCCGATCACGATGAAAGATTATTACGCCATGGCGGCCTTTTTCCGCAACACGACGCAAAGGGCCAAGGACGGCAATGCGAAAGATGGCCTTGGTCCCGTTTTGGTCTTACCAAGTGATGAAGATCGCCCGCGGTGGGAATCGCTGCCACCGGAGATTACGGCTGCTGAAAAACTACGTAACACGCGACGAGACGCAGCAGAGCCCACGTTTGAAACATGGTTGACGACCGCCACTCCTGATTCGTTTGAAGCAGGCATTGTGGCAGACAAGAACATTATTCGGCTTCCACTCACCGAGGCAGAGGGCGATACGATCCATGGCACGATCGGCTCAGCTGGCACGGCGAACGGACAAGCTGAATCCACCAGTTATACGGCAGCCTCGTCGCCTGAGTGGATCGAAGGGGGCAAGTTCGGCAAAGCGCCACACCTCAGTGACGCGGCAAACTTCGAACTCGGTGATCTGGCGCGGTTTGAAAAAGATCAGGCATTCAGCTTCGGTGGTTGGATTAAGCCGGTAAGTAAAAAAAATACCGGCACCATCCTTGGCCGTATCGACCAGAGCAACCAGGATCGCGGGTGGGATCTCTGGCAGAATGGCAATGCTTATGCCGTGCATCTCGTAAGTGCGTGGCCAGAAAAAGCAATCAAAACGCGGGTCTATCAAAATCGGCTACAAGAGAATCAGTGGCAGCACGTGTTTGTCACCTACGACGGGTCTGGAAAAGCAGCGGGCGTTAAGATCTTTCTCAATGGCAACCAACAACCACTCCTGGTGGAAAAAGATGCACTCCCGGAGGATGCGTCAATTCTTTCCGACACACCGCTTCGACTCGGTCGACGGAGCGAGAAGAATGCCTTTACCGGTGCGGTTCAAGACATCCGGATTTATGATCGGGCACTTTATCCCCGCGAGGTTCGGGCCCTCGCAAATCTTCCCGTGATCCATCAGGCATTAGCGCGTGCACAGGAGCCGGCGGTGGACGAAACCGATCAAAATTCCGCCGTGGCCGATGCCGACAGTGCCGACAATGCCGACAACGCCGAAAGTGATGAAGCTGCAAAAGAGGCAGCCAAGGCAGCCCAGCAGGCGAAACAAAAAGCACGCGATCAGGTTTTCGATCATTATCTGGTGACTCTCGATCCGAATTATCCTGAGCTTTCGCGAGCCGTCACCGACCTGCAGCGCGAGCAGGCGGCGATCCGTGACCGCAGTCCGATGACCCATATCCAGCGGGAGAAGAAAGACTCGCCGGCGATGGCTCACATCTTGATGCGGGGTGAATACGACAAAAAAGGCGACTTAGTCTCCGCCGATACTCCAGCCGCCCTTCATCCGATGAAGGAAGACGCGCCGAAGAACCGCCTGGGACTTGCCGAGTGGCTAGTCGATCCGGCGAATCCACTCACCGCGCGTGTGACGGTGAATCGATTCTGGCAGGAGGTATTCGGCCGCGGAATCGTTCCGACCCCGGAAGACTTCGGCATCACGGGTACGCTACCAAGCCACGATGCGTTGCTCGATTGGCTGGCAATTGATTTCCAGCAAAATGGATGGGACGTGAAAAACTTTTTCAAGCAGATGCTGATGAGTAACACCTATCGTCAGGCCGCGATCACATCCGAAGCAAAGACCGAGAAGGATCGCGACAACGCCCTGCTCTCCCGGGGCCCCCGCTTCCGGATGGACGCTGAGATGATTCGTGACTATGCCCTGGCATCTTGCGGTCTGTTGTCAGAAAAAATGTATGGTCCGAGCGTGCGGCCCTATCAGCCGATCAACATCTGGGATGTCGTCGGTCTGCCGGGTGGAAACACGCGAGATTACAAACAGGATACCGGAGAAAGTTTGCACCGCCGTACGCTTTACAGTTTCTGGAAACGCATGGCTCCACCCCCGAACATGGATGCGTTTAATGCACCCAGCCGCGAGGTGTGCACTGTCAAGCGAGAGCGAACGAACACACCATTGCAGGCATTGGTAACGCTAAACGATCCGCAATTTGTGGAGACATCTCGAAAACTGGCCGAAGCTGCCCTGCGTAATAGTAGCGATGAAAACTCAACAGCCCTTTACATTGCAGACCGCACCCTGTGCCGACCCCTTGCGGAGGATGAGCGGGCCATTATTCTTGCGGCCTTTCGGGATTTTGTCAGCCACTATCGCAACGCACCCGAAGCGGCCACCCAGTTAGTCGGGGTCGGTGAAACTGAGCCGGCAGAGGGCCTCGATCCGGCCACCGTTGCGGCATGGACGATGGTCGCGAGTGAAATGTTTAATCTCGACGAAGTACTTAATAAATAAAAAAGACAGCCAATCGGAGAGCGTGAACGATGTTGAATCTACCTGAACCCATTTTGCATCACCGCCGATCCTTTTTTGCCCGCAGCGGACACCTTCTCGGATCTGCAGCGATTGCGCAATTGGCTAACGCATCTTCGGCCAGTGCCGCCACCGCGCATCAGGCGCCCGGGCCTCATTTCACTCCGAAGGCGAAACGCGTGATTTATCTGCACATGGTTGGTGGCCCTTCGCAGATGGACCTGTTTGACCCCAAACCGGTAATGCACAAATGGTATGACAAAGATCTTCCGGAAAGCGTGCGGATGGGGCAGCGACTCACAACGATGACGAGCGGGCAATCTCGGTTCCCCATCGCTCCGTCGAAATACAAATTTCATCAGGCCGGCGAGTGCGGCATGTGGATGAATAAAGATCTGCTGCCGAATCTCGCGCATAAAGCAGATGACATCTGCTGGATGCGAAGCATGCATACCGAGGCGATCAACCACGAACCCGCTATTGCAGCGATGCAAACCGGCAACCAGATCACCGGTCGACCGTGTCTCGGATCGTGGGCCTCGTACGGACTGGGAACCATGAATGAAAACCTGCCGACCTTTGTCGTGCTCGTTGCGATTCCATCAAATAGAGACCAGGAACAGGCTATTTCATCGCGACTCTGGAGCAGCGGATAC
>JAYZMM010000042.1:0-36009 GCA_036153155.1 Planctomycetota bacterium | reverse complement strand
ATCTCCAAAGTAGATGACCTTGCGATTGTACATCCCAACACGCTCGACCCAAAACGCTCAAGTGAAGTTTGCGGGCAGTGCCACGCGGCGATTTCACTAAATTCCGAGGAGCAAACTGCCAAATGGTTACAACACGGATGGGAATATCGACCCGGCGACGAATTGCAGGAAACAAAGCATATCAATCAACCGGTCTCGGGCGATAAAACGACTTTCGTAGATGCAGGAACTTTTTGGAATGATGGTGTGGTCCGTGTCTCAGGTCGAGAATTCAACGGGCTTTTAAAAAGTCCGTGTTACGATCACGACGGGCAGCATGGAAAAATAATGACCTGTACCAGTTGCCATGAAATGCACCCCAAAACGAATAGTCCAACAGAGCTTGCCTCATGGTCACACCATCAACTCAAGCCTCAAATGCGCGGCAATGCGGCGTGTACCCAATGTCACCAAGAATACCTCGATCAGAACGTATTGGCATCGCACACGCACCATGCGCCAGATTCCTCTGGGAGCGATTGCATGAATTGCCACATGCCATACACAACCTACGGCTTATTAAAAGCCTCACGTAACCATGCAATTGAGGTCCCTAGCGTGACGACCACATTCGAGGTTGGTCGTCCCAATGGATGCAATATGTGCCACCTCGATAAATCACTCGGTTGGACCGCCAATTATCTGAAGCAGTGGTATGGTATCGAATCTCCCGAACTTCCCGAGGACGAAAAGGAAATCTGCTTCACGATCCTCGCAGCACTTAAGGGAAACGCCGTGCAGCGGGCCTTGGCCGCCTGGGCTTTGGGATGGCCCGAAGCACAACAAGCGTCCTCTACCGATTGGGCGATTCCCTTTTTAGGATTTCTGCTTCAAGACAATTATCATGCGGTCCGTTTTATTGCCGATCGTTCTTTAAGGCGATTGCAAGGCAATGAACAGACACAATATGACTCTCTTGCAGAAAAAAAAGAACGTGATCAATCTGCTCGACGCATCGTGCAAAAATGGCTGCAAGACAAAGCAAATCGACCAACGGTTGGTGAGACTTTCTTGATTAATGATCAAGGTCAACCATTGATTGGTGAGATTAATCGATTATTGAAACAACGTGATCTGCAAGAAATAGTTATCGGTGAGTAAGCCTGCTTGGTGGGACCCTGTAGTCTCCGAAGAATGATTATGGGCGGGTTGCAGGATCTAAGTCCTGCAACTGCTTAAGTCGCTGAGCGGCGCTTTTAAAATCAGGCCTCAACTGCAAAGCTCGTCGATAATGGTTTTCTGCTTCATCCAATTGTCCAAGTTTCTGAAGGGCTAACCCTAAATTATTATGCCCGATTGCGAAACCAGGACGTTTCTCAATCGCCGCTCGGTAGTGTTTGACGGCGGCCTGATTATCTCCCTCTCGAAAAAACAAAATGCCGAGATTATTGTGCGTTTCCACATGCCCAGGCTCTAACTGAAGCACCTCTTTAAATTCCTTTTTTGAAGCCGACGCATGTCCATCCAAGTTCAAAACACAGGCCAGATTATAACGGGCTGCAATATTTTTTGGTTGCGATGCAATCACCTTGCGAAATTCTTCAATGGCCGCGGTGTATCTCCCCTGCCCTGCCAGTGATTTTCCTAAAGTGATTCGTTGGTCCTCCTTGTTTGGATATTTTGTTAATTGGTGACGCGCCTTACTCTCGTTTAATACCTGAAGATCAAAATTATTTTCCGGAAGCACTTGGACCCAAAGATGAGCCATTTCATCTTCAGTTCGGTTGCCAGCGATCACGCGTTTTGGTGGATGATGAGGGTTGAGGGGGTTGTCTGAAGAATTGTCATACGTATATCGCATTACCAGCAGTGTACCTTTGGGTAGCGAAATTGGCTTCTGATATCGATATACGGCCTGCCAGTTCCAATCCCAATCATCAATCCAGATCAGCCACTCCTTGCGACCGTCCGGCAAAAGAGCATAACCTTGCAAGTCTCTGCCCAACAAATGCGCGTGTGGATAAATCCCAAGAACATCGACATCGACTGGAAGTAGAAACTCATCGGTTACCGTGAATGACTTATCTCCTGGAAGAATGTCAAGCTTATGATCTGCCTCCAACTGAATTAAAGCCAACGAAGGGTCGGTGGGTCGCGTCTGAGAAAAATAGAGACCGACTTTTGCCTGCAGCGGCTCAGGCTTGCCCGAGGGCAGCATGTGCATGTTGATTACCAGATCCGTTCCGGGATCGACTTGCCAAGCCTTCTTTTTATATCCCGCAAATGGCACCGTCCCGACTTTCCATGACAAAAAATGCCCTGCAGGCCGCGAGGCAACACTCAAGTTTTCCATTCCACCATAGCCGGGTTCCGTATCCTGCTGATCCAAACGACGCGCTGCACCAGTTTGATCCACGAGCATATTGGCGTGATGGACGATTTGCTTGTTTCCGGGGCGTAATTCAACGGCTCGTACAAAGTGAGAACTTGCGACCGGTATCGGTAGCACAAAATTACGAAACACATCAGCGCCATCGGGTGGCAACGTATAGGACTGCGGCATCTGTAAAATTAGATCTGGCTCTCCGAGCTGCCAGCCGGTGACAAATTCGGGCTTTGGCGGAAGATCATTGTGACTTCCCTCGGGCAGTCCAAGTTCCACCCAACGTTTGATGCATTCCATCTGTGTCGAGCTTAACCCACGGCTGCCCTCAAAATCACCATAACCGTGCTTGGGTAACCAGGGTGGCATATAACCGCTTTGCGTGACTTCCACAATCTGTTCGGCCCGCTCAGCAACATCTTTATAGGTGAGTAAAGAAAATGGTGCAGATTCGCTTGGACGATGGCAGGAGACACAGTGTGTGAAAATAATTGGCGCGATATCCCTATTAAAAGTGACTTGTTGTTGCGAGTCATCCTGATCGTTCACATACCACGCGACGAAAGCAATTAGTACAACTATCGATATGAACAGTACTGAAGTCCCCAACTGATATTTACTCATTGTGTTGCTCGTCATTTTATTCTGATCTGATAGTCATGATTTAAAATGAATACCGGAATTAAATCGACAAACAGAAACAAATCGCAGCTAAAACCGATCTACTCACTGTCACGTATTATAGTGGGGGCATCAACGGCAATGCGACATCCATAGGACGCGATTATGTGGTTGTGTTAAAATTCAACGGGCATTTCGGTCTCCTGACACGTAAGATGCAAACAACAGGATTTGAACCGTAACCATTTCACCCGTTTCAGGATTCGTTGTGTTTGTCATGCACGTTCATTTGAAGCCGCAATCCACCTTTGCCTGGGTTTTTGTTTTCGTATCGATTATGAGCGGGTGCTCTGATTCTGAGAGTCGGCACAGACAAGGAATAGACAGTACGAACCAAAGCATTAAAGAAAATGCAGCACCCTTTGCGCACGCCCATTGCCACCCTCGAAACCTGGGACCATCCCATATTGCTGACGCGGAGGCCGATCGCTTTCGGAGTGCCGGCACGCGCGAAATGGCAGAGAGACTGAAGTTTATCGATCTGGCCATCGACCCAGAAACGAACGAATTTGCGAGTGATCGACGGGTCGAAAAACTCGAATACAATCAGAAATTACAACCGACGCTTTCGGGACAATTCCAATTAGGACTGGAATATTTGCGTAACGGGCAACCCGAGTTGGCAATCCGTCAATTCGAATTGACGAAAGCGGCATATGAACAGAATCCGAAACAATTCAATCCAGACACTCGGGAGATACTTTACGAACTTTTCGGGCTCGCATATCTCAGGCTCGGCGAAATTGAAAATTGTGTTCATCAGCATTCCGCCGATTCTTGCCTTGTGCCGATTTCCGGCAAGGGAATCCATACGATTACACGGGGATCAGAAAACGCCATCGAAATTTTTCGCGAAGCGTTGGAACATTATCCTGACAGCCTCAAGTTCCGGTGGCTGCTGAATATCGCCCACATGACAATTGGCCAGTGGCCGGATGGAGTTAAATCGAAGTGGCTCATTGCTCCTGAGGCCTTTGACTCCGAATGCGAATTTCCACGATTTTACGATCGCGCCATTGAACTTGGTCTGGATGCCGTGGGTATGCTCGGAGGGTCAATCACCGAAGATTTCGATAATGATGGTGATATTGATGTCGTCGCTAGCGCCTGGGGGCTCAAAAATCAGATCCGATATTTCGAGAATCAAGGAGATGGATCGTTTGAAGAGAAAACAGTAGAGGCAGGACTGATTGGCATCACCAGTGGCATCAACCTGATTCATGCCGATTTTGATAATGACGGACTCATCGATGTGCTCGTGTTGCGTGGCGGCTGGATTGAGAAAGGTGGACACTACCCGAATTCTCTACTTCGCAATCTGGGCGAAGGCCGATTTGCAGACGTCACTCAGGAGGCTGGCCTACTTTCAATGCATCCCACCCAGACTGCCGCCTGGGCCGACTTTGACCGGGATGGTTTACTTGATCTGTTCATCGGAAATGAAACCTGGCCGAATGATGGAAGGCACGCTTGTGAACTCTATCGCAACAATGGAAACGGCACCTTCACCGAATGTGCATCCGCGTGCGGCGTTGATGTTATTGGTATCGTCAAAGGTGTGACGGCAGGAGATTATGACAATGATGGCTGGAGTGATATTTATGTTTCACGTTTTAATGATGAGAACCTTCTTTTGAGAAATCGGGGTACTCATTCCACGGGTGAATCTTGGTTGCAATTTGAGGACGTAACGAGTGCGGCGGGAGTTCACCAACCGATTCGTAGCTTCCCCACATGGTTCTGGGATTTTGATAACGACGGTTGGCTCGACCTTTTTGTCGCAGGTTTCTGGGTCGGAGATGTGGGGGAGGTCGCTGCCAGCTATTTGGGAGAAGAAACATTGGCCGAACACCCCAGACTCTATCGAAATCGAGGCGATGGCACATTCGAGGATGTCACTGCTGCGAAGGGGCTGGATATTGTTTCGATGCCGATGGGGGCGAATTATGGCGACTTAGATAATGATGGATGGTTAGACTTTTATTTAGGCACGGGAAACCCTTCGGTCAAAATGACTATTCCGAATCGTGTCTTCCGCAACGATCGTGGTAATGGCTTCTTAGATATCACCACCAATGGGGGTTTTGGCCATCTTCAGAAAGGACATGGTGTTTCGTTTGCCGATATCGACAATGACGGTGACCAGGATATTTTTACCGTGTTGGGCGGAGCGTTCACTGGGGACATTGCCTTCAATGCACTTTATGAAAATCCAGGGAATTCCAACCATTGGCTGACACTTCGCTTGATCGGCACACGCTCGAATCACAACGCGATCGGGGCACGCGTCCAAGTGGAACTGCAGACACCTGAAGGAGATCGCACAATCCATCTAGTTGTGGGAAGTGGAGGAAGTTTTGGAGCCTCGAGCTTACAGCAGGAAATTGGTTTGGGTAATGCAGAGCAAATCAAAAGGATTTCAATTCGCTGGCCCAGTTCAACGAAAGTACAACAATTTGAGGGTATTCCGATGGACAGTTGTATCGAAATTAAGGAGGGTGTCGACGGATTTTCTCAGATTCCACTCGACACCTTTCCCTTGCATGAGAACCCATCGCATAATTGACTGTATAATCGTATTTACTGCCCGTTTGTTTGAGTTTATTAAAGAAACCCTTATAAATTAAAACGTTTACATCATGAAATGTTATTGATTGTTAAGCAGTTGGCAGTTGGCACTATGAAGTCTTTGAAAGTGACCATGTCTTTTCGGCCCAAAAGATATCACCTGACTCTGTTACTCTTTGCGGTTGGCGCAATCGTGTTTCCGTGGTCGTATCCGACCAGCGGCGAGGAAACAATCAAATAGGCAAACAACAAGTAGGCAAACAACAAACAGGCAAACAAATAGATGACTTCAAGGATGACTCGGACATCGAAGGCAATGGCCTTGATATATTCAAGCAATATTTATCTCAACCTTTAAGCAATATCGTCATATGGGCCAGGATTACGCGATCGCAAAGCGACCCACGTCACCCGTCGACCGCCATGGCAGAGAGCGGTTGGCAGTCTGTTGGCAATGCGGATTGATATTATCTATTTGGCTGCTGCTAAACGGCTGTAGCGGCCCCAGCGTTTCCGTGCCCAATAAACCTTCCTCAAATGGCAAGGACATGGGGGCCGATTTGCACACAGTGAAGAAGGCAAGCATCCAAGATGCAACGGGGGGTGCAGAGGCGTTTAAATTACAACTTAAGAATATGGACGACCCCTCACGGGATGGCTGGAATACTGAGTTATTCAGCAACCATGCCGGGAAACAGCTAAAAAAACTCGGCGATCTCCTACAAGATCCCCAAGCGATGACAACCGATGATATCAAGAGTTTGGTTGACCCTGGCTTTCAGTGTAGCCGTCTTGCTCCAGAGACCATGGAGACTTTGTTTCAGGATGAGACGCTGCACGCAGTGCGTTGGAGAAGAGATCGACCGTCCGAACAATCGACGGGATCAGAGTTCAACGGCGCTAGCGGATTCAGGGAAGCTTTGAAAGGTTTAATGGAACCGTTCATCGCGGCAAAAAAAATAAGAACCAAATTTAAAATTTTTCGTGTAGAGCCGGCGGCGCAACGCGTGGTGACACGGCAGGACGCGGAAATCGCGGGCTTTTTTGATGACGGCACGTTGGAACTTCATACCGACTGGCTGGCGGAGTGGGATAACCAAAATCCGAATACCCCCATGCTTGTGTCAGTCACCCTCATGGGAATGGAACAGGTCCGCACAAAGATTCCATCCGGTGCATTGTTCGCCGATTGCACAGAGTCGATCATGGGAAACAACCCCTGTTATCGCGATCAATTCCTCCGCGGCTACATGTATTGGCTTTCTGCAAGTCAACAAATGCGTTATCTCATCACCGACAATCTCGGCACACCAGGGGTTGCGTTAGGCGACATCAATGGAGACGGCTTGGATGATCTTTATGTGTGTCAGGAGCAAGGATTGCCCAATCGCCTCTTCTTGCACAAAAAAGATGGAACTGTCGAAGACGTATCTGAAGCGTGGGGAGTCGACTTGCTCGAGGACTCGCGAAGTGCCTTATTTGTGGATGTCGACAACGATGGCGATCAAGATCTTCTAATAGCCTTTCACGGTGGAATTGCCGTGGCCTCGAACGAAAACGGAGAACGCTTTGAGATTCGCTCCATCATACCGTCGAGCAAACATCTCATGTCATTAGCAGCAGCTGATTACGATAATGATGGTGATCTGGATATCTATGCCACCGCTTTTCTAACGCAATGGCGCGGTGAGACCGGTGTGCCGATACCGCAGCAACCGCGGGTCTATCACGATGGCACTAATGGTGGAAAAAATGCTCTGTTACGCAACGACAGTGATGAAGACAGCTGGAAATTTACCGACGTTACGGATGAAGTCGGCCTTGATAAAAATAATGATCGATTCAGCTTTGCCGTTGCGTGGGAGGACTACGATAACGATGGCGACCAGGATCTGTATGTAGCCAACGACTTTGGAAGGGACAATCTCTATCGCAATGACGACGGACATTTTGTGGATGTAAGTAACGATGCTGGCGCAGAAGATGCAGCCAGCGGGATGGGCATCACGTGGGGAGATTATGATCGCGATGGCTGGTTTGATATCCATGTCAGCAATATGTGGTCTTCTGCGGGCGGACGGATCGCTTTTCAGCCCAAATTCATGCCCGAGGCAGACAATGTCGTAAAAAGACGCATGCAAAGCATGGCCCGCGGTAACACACTGCTCAAAAATAAACAGAACGGTGGATTTGACAAAACGAGTGCAGACTCCGGAATCGAGTTCGGACGCTGGGCATGGGCCTCCATGTTTGCTGACATCAACAACGATGGCTGGGAAGATTTAGTGGTCGCAAACGGCTTCTTAACAGGCGATCAAACCGGAGACTTGTGAAGTTTGTTCTGGCGACAGGTCGTGTCGCAATCACCGGAGACCGCTGAGGATAAAAATAATCCCGGCTACCGTCGCGGATGGGCCAAAATTTTTCAGATGATCCGAGCGGGGTCTTCTTGGAGCGGTCACGAACGCAACTGCGCTTACCTGAACACCGGCGACGGAAACTTTGCAAATATTTCAGTTGCCAGCGGTGTCGATTTTGCGGACGACGGACGAGGCCTAGCTTTTGGGGATTGGGACCTTGATGGCGATCTGGATTTTTGGATTTCCAATCGTACTGCACCCCGTCTTCGCTTCATGCGCAACGAACAACCGATAAAAAATAACTTTGTTTCTTTTCAACTCATCGGTAACGGAAAAACCACAAACCGGGATGCGATCGGCGCACGTGTTAATGTATACACGAGCAACTCAGACGACCGCCCTATCACAAAAACACTTCGAGCTGGTGAGGGTTTCCTTTCACAAAACAGCAAGTGGTTACACTTTGGTCTCGGAGAGGCGCACGCAATAAAGCAAGTCACCGTATCTTGGCCCGGTGGTGAGCCTGAAACATTTAATCCTATATCAATAAATCAGCGATACTTTTTAAGACAAGGCACGGGCAAACCTGAACCGGCAAACGTTAAAGCGAAGAATCTTTCACTAATTGCCAAAGATCAAACACCTGTTCCCTACTCTGATCAGGCGATCTTACGATTAATCACCCCACTCGCATTGCCGGATCTACCCTACGAAGATTGGGCCGGTGGGCGTAAACGAATCCAAACCAAAGACGGCAAACCGAAGCTTATCAACTTATGGGCAAGTTGGTGTCTACCATGCCTGAAAGAATTGCAAGAGTTCGGTCGCGATCGAAAAATGATTGACCAAGCAGACATTGAGATTCTGGCACTATCGGTTGATGGTATCAATGATGACCGTTCCACCCCGAAAGAGGCGGAACAGCAAATCGAAAAAATGGGCTTTCCATTTTCCACAGGGCGTGCCACGATTCCGCTGCTCAACGCACTCCAATCGATCCATGATATTCAGACACCGGTGCAACGCCCTCTCCCTTTACCTTCCAGTTTTTTGGTAGATGGCGAAGGCCAGTTGATCGCAATCTATAAAGGACCGGTGAATGTAGATCAGGTACTCGAAGATTTGAATGCCTCGCGCGATACACCGGATGACCGCTTTCGCCAGGCGGCGATTTTCGCAGGACGTACACTGCAGGGAGAATCAGCCGTTGACGCTCTAGATGCGATGGACGCGTTAAAACACCGGAAATTTTTCGAATTCTTCCAACGTCTTGGTCAAAAAAGATATGCCGTGGAGCAACTCAGGAAAATCGTGACGATCTGGCCCGAATCACCTGGGGTGCGTACAGAACTCGCTTCCGCACTTCTCCGGGTTGGCGAAATTGCGGAGGCAGAAGCATCCTTGAAAAAGACATTGCAAATTGATCCCGACTATATCCCGGCTCAAATCGCAATGGCAGAGTTGATGTTAAAACAGAATCGTATGGAAGATGCGATACCCCATTTCGACAAAGCGATTGCAACTCATCAGGACGACCAGAAACTGTTTTTCGGCAGAGGGATTGCCCTCAGCGCAATGGGAAAAACAGGCCAATCCATCGAAGATTTTACGCGGGTGACCCAGTTTGATCCGAACTTTCTACCCGCTTTTAATCGACGCGGTGCCCTCTATGAAAAATTAGGTGATTACCAGAGAGCCCAAGAAGACTTTCTTCGCGCAATTCACCTCAACAAGGACGATCCTGAAGCTTACAACAACTTGGCTTGGCTCCAGGCAACCTGTCCCGATCCGACATTTCGAAACGGGAAAGATGCTTTGGAAAACGCGAAAAAGGCCCTTGCGTTGTTTTCAGAAGATCCTTTTTTCACTTTGGATACGCTCGCCGCCGCCTACGCAGAGTCAGGGAATTTTACGGAAGCCATCAAATGGCAGCAAAAAGCCATAGCAAAAACTCCGCCCCGCCTCGCCGCGGACCTTAAATCACGACTTCAGTTCTATCGCTTAAAACAACCATATCGGCAGGGAATGCAGCCTGAGAATAAATCGGAATAAGGATCGGACATCTCTCCTCACAACGCCTCTTCCATTTTCCACTTATTCCACATTTGGAGAACTTCTTTGTCTTTTCTTCGAACACTCAATTCCACGGCAGTCTTGCTTATACTCGCATATGGGTTAGGTATGTCGACAACCGGAGTCGCCTTCTCTCTGATCAATCAGGCAAACGCTGATACTTCTGGACAAAAAAAGAAGGATTCTATCGCATCCCGAACAACGGCAATCCCGCGACAACACCTAGAAAATCCTGATGATCCCTCACGAGATGGGTGGGATACCGAGGCATTCAATCTTCAAGCGGGTAAACAGTTAAAGGGCTTGGGCAAACTGCTCACCGCAGACCGTCCGCTCCAGGGCGAGGATTTGGTGGATTTGTCGGCAGAAATGGTTTCCGGTGAGCCACTCTTACCGGAAACGATTGAAACCGTATATCAAGATGATGTGTTTAAGATTCAGCATTATCGCGATCGCGCAGGCAAAATGCCAAAAAAAATTGTGCCTCCTGGCAGAAATGCTTTTGCCAGTGACATCGAATCGCTATTTTCGCTTTTTCGCAATGCCAAAGATATTCGACACAAGGCAAAAATAATTCGAGTTAAAAAAGATGCAGGTGGATTTACAACGACACAACTTTTTTCTTGTGCTGGCACGTTACCGCAAGGCATGCTCGAGCAACACAGCACATGGGAGATCGATTGGATTGCCGGCGATGCGGACGTACCGCCTAAGATAAAACACATTCGCGTTAAAGAAGTTGAACTGGTGCAAACCCACCAAAAATCCGGGGCAATTTTTTCTGACTGCACCGAGTCCGTACTCGGCACAAATCCCAGCTACGAAACACAGCTTTTAAAGGGAATGAACCACTGGTTTCAACGTTGTACCACGATGCGATATGAGCGTCGTGACGGGGGCTATGATTTTGGGATCAATACACCGGGTATCGCCATCGGTGACATCAATGGGGATGGTTTAGAAGACTTTTACCTTTGCCAGGAAAATGGATTGCCAAATCGCCTCTTCTTACATGGCAACGATGGCACCGTACTTGACGTTGCTAAAGAGTGGGGTGTGGACTGGTTGCAAGATTCACGGAGTGCCTTACTGATCGATTTCGACAATGATGGCGATCAAGACTTGTTCGTGGCCATTCGCGGAGGGGTCGTCTTAGCAGAAAACGTGGATCAAGACCATTTCCGTTTCAAAAGTTATACAAAAACAAGCAACGATGTTATGTCGCTCGCTGCTGCAGATTACGACGAAGATGGAGACCTTGATATTTATGCTTGTGCGTACAATCGAAATCTTTTCTACGAGCCTTTTGACGCAGTCCGGGATGCTGGTGCCATCGACACCTTCATCGTGCACGATGCCAATAATGGCGCAAAAAATAGTTTGTTGCGGAATGATGGAAATGGTGCTTTCACTGATGTAACTGCGCGTGTGGGTTTGGACAAAAATAACCATCGATACAGCTATGGAGCCGCCTGGGAGGATTTCGACAACGATGGCGATTTGGATATCTACATCGCCAATGATTTTGGTCGAGACAATTTATATCGCAATGATGGAGGCACATTTCGCGATATTTCAGATGCCGCCAACATTGAAAATAGCGCTGCTGGCATGGGTATCACTTGGACTGATTATGACCGAGACGGCTGGATGGATGTGTATGTGAGTAATATGTGGTCCTCTGCGGGGCGGCGAATCACCAATCAACCCAAGTTTCATGCAGACGATCCAAATGCAAAAGATCGCCTTCGTCGATCCGCTCGAGGAAATACATTGCTCCATAATTTGAAAGACGGATCCTTTACTGATCGGAGTGGACCGGCAAATGTTGAGTTGGGTCGATGGGCCTGGGGAAACCAGTTTTTTGATCTCAACAATGACGGATGGAAGGATCTGATCGTCGCCAATGGATTCCTGACCGGCATCGATGATTCGGGAGACTTGTGAAGTTTCATGTGGCGGCAGGTCATGTCGCAGACCCCCGGAGCAAACAAGCAATCATCCACTGGTCACATCTTGCCCACCAGAACGCTTGGTCAAATGACAAGAGGTGGGCGTTCGCTCAGTGGCCATGAAAGACATTGTTGTTTTTTGAATTTGCATGGATCCGCCAAAGGCGATGAACGATTTGCTGATATTTCTGCGGTGTCCGGTTTGGATCTGGATGATGATGGGCGTGCCCTTGTGCGCGTTGACTGGGACTTTGATGGTGATCAAGACCTGTGGATTTCTAACCGTAATGCGCCTCGCTTAAGGTTCATGCGGAATGACATGCCGGCCGAAAATAATTTTGTTGCCGTGCGGCTCGTCGGAAATGGAACCACCACCAATCGGGATGGCATCGGCGCCCGAGTGGAGTTGGTGCTGGAGGACGAGGAAGGCGTTAACGATAGTCGGCCGCCCCACATTCAGTCCCTCCGGGCGGGGGAAGGCTACCTCTCACAAAACAGTAAGTGGCTCTATTTTGGCCTTGCGAAAGCAAAGCGTATCAAAAAATTAATCGTCCACTGGCCAGCCGCTGGGACGGAAGAATTTTCTTCACTCCAGGCCAATCACCATTACATCCTCACGCAAGGGACCGGCACAGCGAAGAACTGGAGGGCACCCCATCAAGAGCAATCTCTTGCAAGTTCCACGATCACAGAACTGGAGACTAGCGATCAAGCGAGATCGCCATTGATGACACTCGTCCCCATGCCGCAGCTAAGCTACGAGGACATGAACGGGAATAAAAAACGGGTTGCGTTTGGGAACGGAAGATCGGTGTTGGTGAATCTATGGGCCAGTTGGTGCTTGCCGTGTATGCGGGAACTACAGGAATTTTCTGAGCACGCAGATGAGTTACAGGAAGCAAATCTTGATGTTATCGCACTGGCGGTCGATGGTTTGGGTACTGATCAAACCGACCCAGAAACAGCGAGAGAGAGAATCCTGGCCCTTGACTTTCCGTTTGCATCCGGTCGAGCTAATCCGAAATTGATTGATCTATTGCAAACCATCCATGACCAGCACATTCCACTTGCGACCGATCTACCGGTCCCCTCGAGCTTTTTAATTGACGGTGACGGTAAGCTTGCGGTGATCTATAAGGGCCCGGTGAAAGTTCAGCAAGTACTCAAAGACTTGAAATACTCTGAGAAAGATCGCATTGGCCGTTTGATGGAAACGACCGGCTTGTCGGGAAGTTTGGTCTCGGATCCACGGATTGGGGAACTAATGGATCGAGATGACGCCCAATTACTCTACCTCTTTGCCCGAACGGCGACCGAGAGTGGTGATCTAGACGCGGCAAAAAAAACATACGAAGAGATCGTGCGACTCGCACCGGACTTTGACCGGGCACACAGCAAGTTAGGTATGATCCACATGCGATTGCGGAATATCGAGGAGGCAGAGCGGCATTTGCGGTCTGCAATTGAATTAAACCCCCGCCTGCCAATCGCACTCTACAACCTTGCCGTGATTTGTGCCACTACGGGCCGCGATCCCGAAGCCGAAGACTATTTCAAAAAAACGATAAAGATAGGTCCGAAGCTAACGCAAGCTTATCTCAACTATGCCGTCCTTCTGCAAAGGAAAAAGTCATTTCTGCCGGCTCGGGAACTACTGGACCAGGCGCTCACATATGACCCGAAGAACGCCGACATCTATTTTAATCGTGGTGTCATTAGTGAAGCTCTGAACCAAAATCAACAAGCAATCCAAGATTACACAAAGGCGATCGAGCTTGCGCCAAAAGGTGGCCCCGTATACTATAAACGGGCCCAGCTTTTTCAACTTCTCCAAAGTGATCAAGAGGCCGTTAGGGACTATGGAATATTCCTTAAGCTAATTCCAGATCACGCGATGGCTCAAAATAACATGGCCTGGATACTCGCCACGAGTGCGGATCCCGCCGTGCGAAACGGCGACGAAGCATTGGCCCACGCGCAACGGGCGAATCGACTTCTTGGGTCCTCCGAGCGATATGATTTTCTCGACACCCTAGCAGCCGCACATGCAGAGAACCGTCAATTCGATAAAGCTGTCGAATTCCAGATACGAGCAATCGAACAGGCTCCCGATCAGGCGAAGACCGAGTTAAACAAACGGCTTAACCTTTACAAGTCTGGAAAATCTTACCGGGAAAAGAAACCCGAGTGATCGGCAATGCACTTGAAACGCATCATCTTTGACCCACGCACCGAATCGCTTGCCACCCTTTTTCCATGGTGTTTCGCTTGGGTGCTCTGCGGCGCACTAAGTGGTTGTGATGGACCCCGTAATTCCGCGGAAAATTCTCCAGTTAATCGCCAGATGGACTCCGATTTGGATCATCAGAGAATGATTAACTTACTGGCACAACTGGCCGAAAGTGCACCGCCTCTAGATCAGATTTTTTTGCCGGAAAATAGACCCACCTCAAAACTCATCCAAGCCGTTGATGATCTACCCGTGGGAAAAAAAGATTTGGAGCGTCTGCAATTGCATTTCGAACTCGCGACCGCAGCGAGCAAGACTGGCGATGAGAAAGAAGCAATCAAACAGATGGAAATGGCCTACGAACTTCTTCCGAAACTGGATGGCCGAATTAGTGCGGGACGCAAACAGGAAATTCTTTACCGACTGGGCCTATTCCACATGCGATCTGGCGAAACGCAGAATTGCTGTCTTCGCAACACACCAGAGAGTTGCATCATTCCCTTTCAGCCCTCCGCCTTACACACGAAAAAAGAGGGTTCCCGCAATGCAATCAAATATTTCACTGAATTGCTTGACCTCACTCAAGGTAAACATGATCGCGCAAAATGGCTTTTAAATATTGCCTACATGACCCTCGGCGAATATCCCGACCAGGTACCGGAACCGTACCGCATTTCGAAAGAGAATTTTTTCACCGGTAGTTTATTTCCACGCTTTGGAAATATTGCAGCAAAAATCGGGGTCGCTAACTTCAATGGCGCCGGAACCGTCGTAGTGGATGACTTTGATGGAGACGGGGATCTCGACATTTTGACTTCTAGCTGGTCTCTCAAAGACGGGCTGCGTTTTTTCCGCAATGATGGAAGTGGAATGTTTTCTGACGATACGCAATCGGCAAACCTGAGTCAGTTGCCCGGGGGCATCAATATGGTCCAAGCTGATTACGATAATGATGGAGACCTTGATGTTTACGTACTCAGAGGATCATGGCTGGGACGGGAGGGACAGATACCGAATTCACTTTTGAACAACGATGGTAGTGGTAGATTTACCGACGTCACGTTTCAATCGGGACTTGGCGATCATGCTTTCCCCTCTCATACCGCCGGTTGGGCCGACTATGACAATGATGGCGATGTTGATCTTTTTGTAGGAAATGAAAATGCCTATATAAAAAACCAAGGTAACATGCATCTGCGCGATCCTTCTCCAAGCCAACTCTTCCGGAACGAGGGAAATGGAACGTTTACAGATGTCGCGGAAAATGCCGGTGTCGAAAACCATCGCTTCGTCAAAGGGGTAACCTGGGGAGACTATAACCAAGATCGCTTCCCTGATTTGTATGTCTCGAATTTCGGGACTGCCAATCGACTATATCGTAACAATCGTGATGGAACATTCACCGATGTGGCTGCCGAGCTGAATGTAGATCGTCCGTTGCTGAGTTTCCCAACGTGGTTCTGGGACTATGACAACGACGGCACATTGGATCTTTATGTGTCAAGCTACGATGGCCGCAAAGGCAGTTTGGATGTAATTGTTCGCGATGTGCTCGACCGACCTACCACCATGAGCGGGCCCAAGCTATATCAAGGAACCAAAGATGGACGGTTTAACGAGGTGGCAGCAGAGAAAGGTCTTACAAAGATTCTATTTGCCATGGGAGGCAATTTCGGCGATCTGGACAATGATGGCTTTCTCGACTTTTACCTGGGAACCGGCTATCCCGATTACGAAGCGCTCATGCCGAATGTGATGTACCGCAATCGACGCGGTAAAGTATTTGACGACGTAACCTTTGCAGGGGGATTCGGTCACTTGCAAAAAGGACACGGCATTGCCTTTGCTGACCTAGACGGAGATGGAGACCAGGAAGTGATCACTCAGATGGGCGGATTCTATCGAAGCGATAAAACCAATGATCTGGTGTTTGACAATCCGGGATTTGGTAATCATTGGATCCAAGTGAAATTAACTGGAACAGAGTCCAACCGGGCTGCCATTGGCGCTCGCATCCGTGTAGTGATTGATGAAAACGGGGAGAAGCGTTCGATCTATAAATTCATTAATAGCGGCGGCAGTTTCGGCGCCGGTCCGCTTCGACAACTCATCGGCCTGGGAAAGGCAACCAAGATTGATCGGCTCGAAATCTATTGGCCGACAAGCAATCAAACTCAAATTTTTACCGATGTACCGCTTGATGCCGTGCTTGAGATTACGGAGGGGCAACAAACCTTGCGACAATGCAAGGTCCCTGCGGTCGATTAATCTGTCTGCACCTCACCCACCATGCGTTCGCAACGGTGGATGTTGAGTCAGCCCAAATTCTTTGATGGTTAGCGGAGCCACTTCACCGAGTACTGTTCAGTCCGCATGCTGGTGGTCCGATTAGACTCTGAGACACAATTCAGTCTGCACCGTTGACGCTTGGTGAACTTGCGCAAGGTCTTCTCTAGACCACAAGGATTAATTGGCGCGATTTTCGCATGCCGGATCATTTCTTTTTCGACCCGGTGCTATAACCTGTAGTTGGGCACGTGTGGGGCGGCGTCTGACGCTCAAGTTACAGCGTTCGAAATCATCCTATCTGGAATCTCATGGCCCCGCGACTCTCTCTTTTCATCGCCTCTTTCGGTCTACCTGCGGTACCGATGCCGATTGGAAAATCTTCTCGTGGAGTGACCTCTCAGCAATCCCGTTGGAGACAAACACGAATCTGGGCCTTTGTGCTTTTCTTATGCGGAGCATTTGGGGGCTGTGATTTACAAGCGACTTCTCTGGCGCAATTGTCGGGCAACAAACCCGCGTCCAAACAAGAAGATTCTCACCAAAAAATGATCGCTATCCTGGCCAACGTCGCCGATGGCGTGACGACTGCCGACCGTCTATTTTTACCAGTCACACCACCGCGTTCCGAAATGCTTCGATCGCTCTCCAGGTTGCCTGAGGATGCCACCGCTATCGAGCGATATCGGTTGCATAGCATGTTGAGCATTGCCGAGCTAAATCTCGGAAATGAACGGGAGGCAATCAAGCACCTTGAGATCGCTGAGAAACTTGCGAGTAATCCTCGGAATAACATCTCTGCAGCAAAGCATCAGGAAGTACTGTATCGACTCGGTGTAAGCTACATGCGGCTTGCGGAGACAGAGAACTGCTGTTTGCGAAATTCTCCCGCGAGTTGCATTATCCCGTTTCAACCTGCCGCGATCCATACAAATCGTACCGGCGCCGAAAATGCGATTTCTTATTTTTCCAAATCACTAAAAAAATCGAATGGCGTCGACCAACGATCTCGGTGGTTGATGAACATTGCCTATATGACCTTAGGTGAATACCCAGACAAGGTTCCCCGTGAATATTTAATCGACTTTAATTTTCCGACAAACGGTGATTCATTTCCTCGATTTGAAAATGTAGCCGACGCCTCCGGTATGAAAGCATTCAATTCCGGCGGCACCGTCGTAGTGGATGATTTTAACAATGACGGGTTGAATGATATCTTGACCTCGTCCTGGGACCCAAGGGAGCCAATGCGGTTCTATAGAAACAAGGGTGGGGGCGAATTTCAAGACCAAAGCGGAGAGGCAGGATTGCGGGGATTGCTCGGGGGGATCAACATGGTCCAAGCCGATTTCGATAACGATGGTGACCTCGATGTTTATGTGCTTCGGGGAGGTTGGCTCGGTCGCAAAGGAATGATCCCAAACTCACTGCTGGAAAATGATGGAAGCGGACGATTCAAGGATGTCACATTTCGCGCCGGACTCGGGGAGGTAAACTATCCATCGCACTCCGCGGGTTGGGCAGATTACGATAATGATGGAGACCTTGATCTTTTCGTCGGCAATGAATCAGTCTACGCCAAACCCTCAATAGACTTTTTTCTAAGCAGTCCCTCTCCAAGCCAACTTTTCCGGAACGAGGGTGATGGCACCTTCACCGATGTGGCAAAGGAGGCCGGCGTAGAAAATCTGCGATTTGCGAAGGGAGTCACATGGGGAGATTTTAACAACGACAGGTTTCCTGACATTTACATATCAAATTTTGGTGAGCCGAATCGACTTTACCAGAACAACCGAAACGGGACCTTTACCGACGTGGGGCGGAAATTAAATATTGATAGCCCTTTAATGAGTTTCCCCGTGTGGTTCTGGGATTTCAATAACGACGGAAACCTCGATTTGTATGTACCGAGCTACAGTCTTCAGTACGGAAATCTGGGGCCCGTTGTCCAAGGATTCATGAAGAAGACAACCTCGCTCGAATCGCCGAAATTATATCAAGGGACATCCGAGGGCCAATTTTCTGACGTGAGTAAGGATCTAGGCCTTACGCGTGCGCTGATTCCAATGGGAGGCAATTTCGGTGACCTCGACAATGACGGATTCACCGACTTTTACCTAGGGACCGGGTATCCGGACTATGAGGCATTGATCCCGAATGTAATGTTTCGAAATCGCAATGGCACCTCATTTGAAGATGTTACCTATCCGGGAGGATTCGGCCATCTGCAGAAAGGACATGGTATTGCTTTTGCGGACCTCGATTCCGACGGTGATCAGGAAGTGATCGCACAGATGGGCGGAACATATGAAGGGGATCATTTCCGGGATGCGATTTTTCAGAATCCGGGTTTTGGTAATCACGGGTTAAAGGTCAAATTGGTCGGTACGAAATCCAACCGTTCGGCTATCGGCGCACGCATTCACGTAGTGATTACGGAGAATGGTAAGAAACGATCGATCTACAAACACGTGAATAGCGGTGGAAGTTTCGGGGCAAACCCTTTATGTCAGACGATAGGTTTGGGGAAAGCGTCGCAAATTGATCGGATCGAAGTCTATTGGCCCACCACTGGCATAACTCAGACGTTCAACTCAGTCCCCATGGATCAGCGTATTGAGATCACCGAGGGGAAACCTGAATTTCGAATACTCGATTCGCGGCTTATGGCATTGCAGATGACACAGAACGCTGAGCGACTCCGCGGGGTAGGGAAATAACCCCTCCAACCGTCACCCGCGTCAAGATCTACACGTCCGAACCCATCGGTCGGTCTGAAAGAGGCCTTTTCTGGTCCACGTCAGGTGTTTTGATCTATAATTAAGTTGCGAATCTGTCTTATTGCAGGCTGTTCTTCACCTTTTCTGAGGATCGTTTATGTCGGCTATTTATCCTTATCATCACGTCATTGGAAAAAATGAAGTGGAACCTGACGGCTATGTAAGCTGCCTGACTTACCTCCTTTGGACCCGTTCGGCGGCCCAAGAACATTCTGCAAAACAAGGCTGGACCACCGAGAGATATCTTGAGATTGGTGCCGCCTGGGTCGTCCGCTCACACCATATCGAATATTTTCGCCCCGCATTTGCTGGAGAAGAGGTAGTGATCGATACATGGGTGTCGAATTTTGGTAAAACTAGATCGTTAAGAAAATATTTAATCAGACGACCTGATGATGATGCCGCTCTTGTCACCGCAGAGACCAACTGGGCATTGGTGGATATTGCCAAGCGGAGACCCCGACGTATTCCCCGGGAAATTGTTGACGCTTTCATCACTGTACCTGAGTGTGATGAGCCAATTCCGAAACGGTCAGCGGAACCGGCCCGCACCGAATAGGTCCGTTCGTGATGCGAATCTGCAGCGCCTTGCTGCAAAGCGAGGGCAGAAGACATGACGCAGATTCGAGTGGCCGTCACAGGATTCGGAATACTCAGTGCGCTTGGACGTGGCGTTGAATCCAATGTAAAGGCTCTTCAGGAGGGTCGTTCCGGCCTAATCGCCCGCCCGGAATGGGAGGCTGAGAAACTCCGATCACGTGTTTCTGGTGATATCGACCTCGAGCCACTCCGCAGCGAATTTGACCGTAAGGAAAGTAGATTTCTATGCGACCCTGCCCTGCTCGCCGCATTGGCGATGCGAGATGCGATCGAGCACGCCGGACTCGATCAGGATACTGTGAGCAATTTACGCACCGGACTGGTCATGGGGACCGGTGGGTCAAGCGTCCCGGATGCAATCGCCTTGGCCGACAGGATGCGGGCACGCGGAGGTTCGAAAGTAGGTGCCTACTTTGTTCCGCGGATTATGGGATCAGCGGTCACAGCCAATCTCAGCAACATGTTTCACATTCATGGCCATTCCTACTCGATGACCAGTGCGTGTGCGACATCCGCACACACGATCATGCATGGATTTGATTTAATTCGCTCGGGAAGACAAGATCGAGTATTTGCAGGTGGAGCGGAAGATATCAATGTATTCTGTGTCGCGTCATTCGATGGGATGAACGCTCTGTCGATTGCATACAATGATACACCTGAAAAAGCCTCGCGCCCGCTCGACCGGGGACGAGATGGCTTTGTCTACTCAGGCGGTGCGGGCGTATTAGTCCTGGAAAATTTTGAATTAGCCCAACAAAGGGGTGCCAAGATATGGGCAATCCTTGCCGGAGCCGGAGCATCCTGTGATGGAGAGGACATGGTCGTTCCCAATCGCATTGGTGGCGAAGAGGCAATGCGTTTGAGCTTGGAGGATGCAAACCTCCAAGCCGACCAAGTCGATTATGTCAATTTACACGGCACCTCCACTCCTGTCGGAGACACCGTGGAAGTGGAGGCGATTCAAAATGTTTTTGGTGCTCATGTACCTTCATTCTCCTCTACAAAATCAATGACCGGTCATGGGTTGGGCGCCGCCGGCGTTCAGGAAGCCATTTTTTGCGCGCTAATGATGCAAGGCGGCTTCCTGGCCCCTAACATCAATCTGGAAGACCCGGAACCGATGGTGGACGATCTACCAATCGTGCGGCAAAGCGAGGATGCTCAAATCGGAGTGGCACTCAGCAACTCGTTTGGGTTCGGCGGCACCAACTGCAGCCTGGTATTTAAACATCCCGAGAACAATTGAAGGTCAGATTACTCGGATCGTCGATCGAATACTCGACGTGCTTTTCCCTCACTTCGGGGCAATGTTTGGGGCTTAAGCAAATGCACTTCCACGCGTATTCCAGTACCCCGCTTGAGTGCCTGCTGCACTTCGGTGTGCAGTTTGTCCTCACAATTTCCGGCAGTCTCTGCTTCCGCCTCGACATGCACCACAATATGGTCCAGGTCGTCTTTCCGTGTAATTTCAATTTTATAGTGAGGTAATGTCCCCTCCACGGATAAAAGCGCTGCTTCGATTTGGGCCGGATAAAGATTCACACCACGAATAATAAGCATGTCATCTGATCGGCGGTGAATCCGTTGAATCCTTCGTAGCGTACGGCCACATCCACATGGATCGGTCAGCAACCGGGTAATATCTCCGGTACGATATCGAATCAGGGGCATCGCCTCTTTGCTGAGCGTCGTCAGCACGAGTTCCCCCTCTTCACCGTCGGGCAATACAGCACCACTGTTCGGATCTATAATCTCAGGGAAAAAATGATCTTCAAAAATATGCAGCCCATGCTGTTCTTCGCATTCAGCGGCAACGCCGGGCCCCACAATCTCTGAAAGCCCATAAATATCAAACGCCCGAATGGCGGCGGATTTCTCCATGCGATTGCGCATCGCTTCAGTCCAAGGTTCGGCACCAAAAACGCCAATTCGCAATGTGAGTGCGTCAAAATCGATACCGATCTGCTGAGCGCGATCCATTAAATGAAGAAAATAACTCGGTGTGCAGCAGATGACCGTCGATCCAAACTCCTGCATCACTTGGATCTGGCGATCCGTATTACCCCCTGAAGTCGGCACGACCGTCGCTCCCAGATGTTCAGCACCATAATGCAGCCCTAATCCTCCGGTGAACAAACCATATCCATAGGCGTTCTGCACGATGTCTTCGCTAGTGACGCCGTAGCAGCGTAGGGTTCGCACCATGACCGAACTCCAAACCTGCAGGTCCCGTGGTGTGTAGGCCACGACAATCGGCTGACCGGTTGTTCCACTCGACGCGTGAATCCGATTCACTTGCTCCAAGGGACATGCAAGCAACCCATACGGATAACCATCTCTCAAATCCTGCTTGCAGACAAAAGGATAATTTTTTAAATCTTCAAGGGATTTGATGTGAGTCGGATCCAAACCGAGGCCATCCCACTTACACCGCACAGAATCAACGTGTTGATAAGCATGTGATGCTATTTTCCGTAAACGCTCGAGTTGCACTTCGATCAACTGGGCGCGCGGGATAAAATCGAGCTTCTCAGCAAGTTCGGGTTGCAATGGCTCGCGACTTATTTCCATAGCAGTTGCCCCAGCCCTCGGCGAGGTACTGGACGTTTCACGGACTGAGAAATCTTTCAATTGCAAATTGAATTTGCTCAACGCTCGGCACGACACGTTTCATTTGCGCGACATCATAGGGAATGGGACAATCGGCCGTACAAAGTCTTTGCGGTGCCGATTGCAAGGCGTCATAGGCTTCGCTTGTGATAGTCGCAAGGATCTCTCCCGCAAAGCCACCAGTTACCGTATCTTCGTGTACCACCAATAGTTTGCCGGTTTTACGAACGCTTTGTAGCACAGACTCCTGGTCCCAAGGAATCAACGTTCGCAGATCGATGACTGACACCGCGCCGGGAAATGCGGACGCCGCTTCCAGGCAACGGTAGACCATTTCTCCCCAACTGACAATCGTCAGACCATCCCCATCAAGACACAAGCCAGCCTTTCCAAACGGAAGACAATAATCATCGCCGGGATAATTTCTGTGTGCTCGCTCATCCACTAGTAATCCACGATGTTCCAAAAACAGGGTGGGATCATCTCCTCGCAAAGCTGCTCGCAAAAGTCCGACTGCATCCATCGCGTTACTCGGCATTGCAATCTGCCAGCCCAACAGGTGAGCGTAACTGGCTTCTCCGCACATGCTGTGCCAGGGGTCTCCCCCTTTTTTCCCACAACCGACCGGAATACGCACGACCATCGGCGAAGCAAATTTTCCGTCTGTCCGCCATCGGACAAGTCCTGCATCCACCATTTGTTCATATCCAGCATCGGCATACTTCCGGAACTGAAGTTCGGGTCCCGGCATCAAGCCCGCAATCGCCATACCAATCGACCGGCCAACAATCCCCTCTTCCGAAAGCGATGTATCAAAGACTCGATTGCTCCCCAAACTTTCTTGCAAAGATCGAGTCACACCATGGATGCCGCCGTAGAGACCCACATCCTCGCCGAAAACAAGAATCCGTTTGTTCTTTTGCATTTCTCTTTCCAACGTGCGTTGAATCGATTGACGCAAATCAAGTTCTTCACCGCTCTCGTCTGGATCTAACGCTCCCAACTGCGGCAATGCCTTAGCCGCTCGTAAGCCTCCTTGCAACGGAGCCCTTTGAAAAAAGAGATGTTGTCTCGGATCGAGTTGCGGATCTGCAGCACAACCTCGCACCCTCTCGAGAGCCTCATTCACTTCGCCAAAAACATCATACTCAAGCGATGCAAAATCAGCACCGGACAAAACATTTTGCGCGAGGAGGAATTTTTTTAACTGAGGCAGTGGATCTTGCATTCGATCGGCATCGAGTTGCTCTTTTGCTTTATAGACTTGCTTGTCAGTAAAGGCGTGACCGGATAATCTGGGGAGCGCGAGCCGGAGTAAGCATGGGCCTTTTCCACATCGCAAGTGTTGCAACGCGCGAAAAACTGCCTTCGCTGTTTCAAGCGGGTCGCTTCCACTTGCCTCGATAATCTTTAAATTCTGGAATGCTGCCAGATTCGATGCAATATTGCCGCCAGGCGTTTGCAAAGTACTCGGTACCGAGATGGCATAGCCGTTGTCCTCAATAAAAAAAAGGAGCGGCAAATTTAAGGTCGTCCCGATTGTAAGCGCTGACCAAAACCCGTTCGTTGCCACACTACCATCTCCACCAGTGGCAACCGCCACGGCACCGCGACAAACCTCCTCGCCCAAAATTTCCGTCCGATAGCGTAGGGCCTGGGCCCAACCTGCGGCGGGTGTGAACTGCGCGCCTACATTGCCCGAGGCGGGCAAAATCGTAGCTTTCTCTCTTCGCGGAAGATTGAACACGACCCCCACATCGCGACCTCCACTCGGTCCCTCGGCACTAGCGAGACTCGCCGCGATCGCCTCGTGACAGGTCATTCCGCTCGCGAGGAGTAGTGGTCGCGATCGATAATATGCGGTCACCGCATCACATGGGTGATCGAGTGCAACACCGAGAATAATCTGAGCGAGCTCGTGCCCAGCTGATGACAGTTGCAGTTTTGTTTCACCCGCAGGGGCCAACTGCGTTTCTTCCACCGAATCGATCGCGCGCGAAAGAAGAACCAGACGCGCTATCGATTGCCAATCGAGCTTTTCTACTTGGCTGGCAATCTCACTTTCACCCGCATCCGCTACCGTGCCTCCCTGCCCCTGTTTGGTTGCATCCGACTTCATGGTCTTATTTCAAGAGCATAAGGTTTGGCAAAACGAGTCTCTCCGCTGCCGGAGGAGTCTCTGAAATGGCATACAGCTAACGGTTTTCTTCAAGTATATTAGCAGAAAGACGCCCTGTCTGATAGCTGATACTTCGAACGTTTCCCTGCGAGTGCGCCGGTAATGTTTAAGTTACAAAGATTACTGAGCATCGATACCCGCTCGCTTGCGCTGGTGCGGATCAGCCTTGCCGGCCTGGTGCTGATTGACCTCTTTCAACGCGCGGCGGATTTACAAGCGCACTACAGCGACTTTGGTGTGCTGCCAACGTGGGCCACGAAATTTATCCTCCAATACCAGCCCTCCCATTGGTCGCTTCATCTATTGACTCCCAAGCTGTACTGGCTGAGTGGAAGTTTGTTCTGGCAGTCATTGCTATTCGGCCTCGCCGCCTTGGCAGCTGCTTGCATGCTCTTCGGCCTTCGCACGCGTTGGGCGACGATTATCACTTGGATTCTTCTGGCCTCACTCCACACGCGACATCCATTGGTACTTAATGGTGGCGACCATCTGCTGCGCATGCTTCTTTTCTGGTCGATGTTTCTTCCACTGGGCGAGCAGTTCTCTCTAGACAGAAAACGACCAGGGCATTCCAAGGAGCCGAGGATGACTTTTTCGGCTGCCACGATCGCAATGATGGCCCAACTTTGTTTGTTGTATTGGGTGAGTGCAGCTACAAAAACCGACCCGCAATGGACCGAATCCGGTTGGGCCTTGTACTACGCACTGCAGCTCGACCAGATTTCAACCGGATTCGCCAAATGGATCGTTCAATCCCCTGGCGTGCTGCAATGGATGACGTTTGCGACGCTTTACCTTGAATGGCTGGGACCACTGTTAATTTTTATTCCCCGCTGGACGTCGCGAATACGGCTTATTGTTATCGGTTTGTTTGTTGCCTTCCATGTGGGCATCGCCCTCTGTATGCACCTCGGATTATTTCCCTGGATTTGCATTTCGGGCTGGTTCGTCTTTTTGCCGACTTCGTTCTGGGATTGGCTGAATGCAAAATTCGACTTCGGTTCATCAGCGTATCGGTCAGAGGATCGCACGAGGGATCAGGTTGCCGCATTGAGGGGTCGAAAGAGCGATTTGCCGCCGATCATCAATGCATTGGTTGGAGGACTCCTACTCTACGTTGTTCTTTTCAACCTTCAGGTTGTATTTGAGGTTGCTAAAAGCGAAAAGATGGCCTGGTTCAATACAACGTGGAAATCAGTCGGTTACGGTCTCGGATTAGAACAACGCTTCGACCTCTTTGCACCGAAACCTACAATTATTGATGGTTGGTTAATTGCAGTTGCCACGCTTAAGAACGGCGACCAAGTCGACTTGATCGAGGAGGGTCGTCCAGTGCGCTGGAACAAACCCGAATTGCTCGCGGCCCGCTATCGCAATGGACATTGGGGGGCATACATGTTTTTTCTCAAGGAACCCACCATTGCAGCCGCAGCCCATCGCCCCTATTACGTCGAATATTTGAAGCGACGCTATAGAGCCCAACAGAAAAACGAAAACGACATTGACCACGTCGAACTTTATTTAATGTTAGAAATCACGCCTCCTTTTCCTGAGCAGCCTCGCGCACAAAAAACGCTGCTCTATCGCGACAAACCACGACTCGATGTAGAAAACTACTTTCAATCCCCGGGCGAATTCGATTAATGGTCAATAACGAAAAGATTTCCTTTTTTCTATTCAACCCGCACGGCTGGTCGCACGGTAATAATTTTCGGTTAGGATATTCTAATCACATGACTTTGGTTTCATTGATTGCATAACCTGTTGCTTTAAGTATGAACACGCCTGCAGATTTACTCGCTGAAGCGCATCGCTTTATCCAAGCAGGCGATTTAAATCTTGCTGAACAACGGCTACAGCAAGTCATTGCTGCCGATAAATCGCAGAGCGAAGCCTGGAATCTACTCGGTTGGATTCAAAGCCAACAAAAGAATTTTACTGCAGCCGTTGAATCGATCGGTCGTGCTATCGGCATCCATCCCAACGAACCTTCGCTGCACCGCAACCTCGGTTTTGTACACCAGAGTGCTGGCGAATTAATGCAGGCCGCTGCCTGCTTTGAACGTGCTATCCAGCTTGCACCGGATGACGCCAATGCACACAACGAATTGGGGGTCGTGCTACGGGCCAAACAGGAATATGAAGCTGCCGCAAACCATCTTCACGAGGCCATCCGCCTGCAACCGAGGGTTCCTTTGTATCGGCAGAATTTAGCAGAGGTTCTCGGCAGCTTAAAACAATTTGATGAAGCGGTGAGACAATATGAGGAGGCCATAGCAATGGCGCCCGCGGATACGGGGCTCGTCAACGGCCTGGGTGTGATGCTGCAAGAGAGCGGCAAGCATAATGAAGCGATTGATTGCTTTCGGAAGGCCCTTGCCGCCGCACCAAACCATCCTCTCTATGAAAATAACCTTGCCTCGGCCCTGCAATCGATCGGTGAAGACGAGCAAGCGATCGTGCACTACGAGAATATCTTACGCTCAATGCCCGAATCATCCGATACGCATGTGAATATCGGCAACTTTCATCTTGCACGTAACGCACTGGAAGAAGCAGCTCACCACTTTGGATGCGCTATTCAGATCGAACCCGACCATTGCGTAGCCCACAATAATCTTGGATCAACACTGCTCGACCAGGGAAAGTTTTCTGAAGCGGCAACGCATTTTGAGAAATCGTTACAAAGTAATCCCGAGTATGCCCCCGCCTATTTTAATCTTAGCGACTTGGCACTCAGCAATAAATTTCGTTTCACGGATGAACAGATTTTAAAAATCCAAAAGCTAGTCGCCAGTGGAAATTTGCCTCCCGATTCTGCTTCGGCAATGCTATTTGCTGTCGGAAATCACTTTGACTCCCTTGATAATTATGGGGAAGCTTTCAGGGCCTACCAAGTCGCGAATGATATCCAGAGTCAAATCAACGCGTCGAAAAATTGCTCGTTAGACCTTGAAGCGAGGGAAAAGCTGACAGAAACAATCATTCAGTTTTTCAATAAAGACTATTTTGACAATCTACCAGCGGGAGGCAGTGCTTCCGAAATCCCAATTTTTGTCGTTGGCATGCCTCGCAGCGGAAGTACGCTCATTGAGCAGATCATTTCGAGTCATCCCGCCGCAGTGGCCGCGGGGGAATTGGAAGAAATTGGTCGCCTCGCCACGAAAATCCTTCCTCGACGAATGAAAAGCGATAAGGATTTTCCTCTCTGTCTGCAGGACTCGGAGCAGAGCATCATTCAAGAGTTAGCAGAGGAATATTTAGATTTTCTCCGAAAACATGAAGCTGCAGCACCTCACTGGGATCAACTATCCCGTGTCGTGGATAAGATGTGGCACAACTTTTTCCATCTTGGATTCCTATACACACTCTTCCCCCAAGCTCGAATTATCCATAGCCAACGGAACGCCATGGACATCGGTCTGTCGTGTTTCATGCGGCGGTTACACGCCGTTCATTGGTCTTGGGATTTAGAGCAAATTGGAATTTTCTATCGACTATATAATCAACTGATGCAACATTGGCGCGAAGTCCTTCCCTGCCCAATTTATGAAGTCGAATACGAAACATTGACTCAAGATCCAGAGGCAGAAACTCGCAAGCTAATCGAATTCTGCGGTCTGCCCTGGGATGACCGATGCCTTGCTTTTTATGAGAACGAGACGGCCGTCCGCACGGCAAGCAGGATCCAAGTCCGCGAGCCGATTTATCAGTCATCCATCGGTCGCTGGAAAAATTACGCCACCGAACTTGCGCCCCTCAAAGCAGCCATCGAATCAGTTTAACGCGGATGCCGTCCTAGACGATCCACTCAAGCATCCTTAAAATGCTGCTGCCAAGGTTTGCTAAAGGAACCGGTCCATGTTTGAAGAAAAAGATACGATTCATATCTTTCCTTATCCAGTCTGGTTATTCAGCTTGGACGGCTCCAGAGCAGATCAGATTAATCAACAGGCGATTCAGTCGATCGAAAGCATGCGTAGCGCAGAGCCTGCGGGCATTCCCGGAGCGCACTGGCAATCACCGAATGACCTACAAGACCGGGATGATTTTGCAGATCTAGTAACAACCATCCGCGATGCTACCCAGGAAATATTTTCGGAGCTACAAATAGCGACCGATAAATTTTTAGTCACCGGAATGTGGATCAACTTGCGACCACCCGGAACTCAGCATCCGGCGCATACGCATCCGAACAACTATTTAAGTGGCACCTATTACGTTACCGCTCCTAGCGGAGGAGATGCTATCGTCTTTCGCGATCCACGTCCCGAAACCAATATCATCTCTCCACAATTCTCCGAGCAAAATGAATTGAATACGCGTGAAATCATGGTGCCGGTCAAACCGGGAGCAATGGTCATGTTTCCTTCATGGCTTCCGCACTTTGTCCCGCCCAATCAGGGTGACTCGGATCGAATCAGCATCAGTTTCAACGTGATGTTCGAGTCTTACGGCGAAACCATTAGCCGCCCGAAATGGACGTTTCAGCAATCCAAAAACAAATAATAAATCAACAGACCTCAAAAACTATGTGATTCGCATAGTTCACAAACCATAACCGTGATACAGCGCGACTCACGTTGTTCATTAAACATTTTTAATAGCATGCACATGACACCACCCCCCCTGTCCCGAAGTCTCTGTTTGATACTACCGCTGCTGGTAATCTTTGGCTGCAATCAAAGCGATTCAAAAAACGATTTTAAAAATTCAACCACCGAGAAGTCGGCGGCAGATTCAGCGAAATTAAACGAACTCCCTGTGCTTGTGCAGCTTCCTGAGTTCACCCTCCAGGATCAAAACGGCGCAGGATTTGGAAGTGCGCAACTGAACGATAAACCGTGGATCGCTAATTTTGTGTTTACTCGCTGTCCAACGACTTGTCCGATCCAAACTCGGAACCTGGCAAAATTCCAGAAGCAACTCAAGAAAATTGATGGGGGCGATGAAGTAGAGTTAGTGAGTATCACAGTCGACCCCAATTTTGACACGTCAGCGGTTCTCGCCGATTATGCAAAGCGCATGGAAGCCGACCCGGAAGGATGGCACTTCTTAACCGGATCGCGGGATGACATTTGGGAACTTTGTAAGAAAGGCTTTAAACTGGCCGTAGATGATGCGCCACCGAAGGCGCCCAGCCCAATCATACATAGCTCAAGAATGATGCTGGTCGATCGCGACGGTCAGATACGTGGATTTTATGAGGGCACCACCCGCGAAGGCATGGAGGACCTGCGATTGGCGGTGGAAAAATTGTTGGAGGTGGAAAAGAAACCACCGAAGCAAGATTAACTGATGCGGGCGTCCCCCGATTGAATTCTTTCCTCTCTCCTGGGATATTAATCCGCTCTTCGGCGTCCCGTTATCGTTTCAAAGGAGTGTCTATTGATGTTTCCTCGTATGCTTGCCCTGTCACTTCTACCCGGTTTGCTTCACTCCGTTGCTCACGCAGATTTACAAGCGACCAAGATTGCCGAGGTTGAAGGTTTTCAGATTCCAGAGTGCGTTGTGGTCGATACGAAGAACCAGATCGCTTATGTTTCCAACGTCAATGCAGCGGTCGAAGGCGAGGGCTACGATCGGTTCTGGGCCGATGACGGCAACGGATTTATCTCAAAATTTACGGTCCCCCGAGCACCCCAAAGCGGCCGACGGAGAGGCAAAGCGGGCGATGCCTCTTCAGAAACGTTACACGGCGAGGATCTCGTACGAAGTGATGACAAGTTCCGCTTCAGTGGTCCGAAAGGCATGTGTCTGATGGGGGACGATCTCTGGGTCACTGACACGGATCGCGTGCTTATCTTTTCCGTTAGCGGCAAGGCGGATCCACAGGTCGTCAAGGTTCCAGGAGCTGTGGCCTTGAATGATATGGCAACCGATGGAGAGTTCGCTTATGTCACAGACTCCGCAGCCGGCACCTGTTACCGGCTACATAAAAAGAAGAAACACCAGGAGATTGCCGCACCCAAGGGCATCAACGGCATTACCTTTCATAACGGAAAAATGTACGGGGCAAGTTGGGGATTAAGCGATGTCTATGAACTGGATCCGAGCGGGAAAAAACCACCGCGCGCGTTCGGGCTCACAGAATATTTCAAAACCCCCGATGGCATTGAAGTGCTGGCCGATGGAACCTTTATTGTCTCTGACTCCGAGGGCAACCAGGTGGTCTCTATCGCGCCGGATGAAAAAACTGTGACCCGCATTATCGAATGTGCCGCGCCGGCTGACATCGGAATCGATCGATCTCGTGGCCTGCTGTTTGTTCCTCGTTTTTTCGAGAGCAAAGTGGACATTTACCAATTAGAAAATCGCTGAAATCTTTTCGGCCGAAATCTGAAGACAATCGAAACGAAGACAGGAGATGGAGCATGTTGGTTGGATGTGGTGAGTGGGGCTTTCGTGAGATGCCCATGGAGCAACATTTTGAAATCTGTAAAGATTTCGGTTTCCACTGGATGGAATTCGGGATTGGAGGGGGACAGTTGGGTCGATTGCCTGAGCAACCCTCAAAAGAAGATATCGATGCGTTCTGTGCGATGGGAAAAAATTACGGAATAGAGACCCCTTTTTGCTGCATCGAGAACGATTTCACCCTGAAGGATGAGCAACAGCACCAGGCGATGCTGGAAAAGGTCCTTGCACAAATAAAAGCGGCCGCAGCATGCGGGGCAACCCATGTGCGACTATTCGCCGGTTTCACCCCGCTCGATCAGATGACCGACGTATCCTGGGGCAGGATGCTCGAGGCGTTTGCCCGATGCGATGCACTTTGCGAAGAACTTGGCATGCTAATCGCGATTGAAACGCATGGGGCGATTGAGTTCGATAGCACAGGTGCAGCAATTCATAGCCACACAGCATCGACGCACCGCGAAGCCCTGGGCAAGCTTATGGCCGGCTTACCCGATCGCGTTGGATTTAATTACGATCCGGGGAATCTCAAACCGCTTGCTGATGGCGATGCCCTGTTAAGGCTCGACCTGATTGATGACCGGATTAACTACTGTCACCTTAAAGATTGGCGCAAGAGTGGTGCAGGATGGGTAGCCTGCGCGATCGGCGACGATGACTTAGACTATAAACCGATCTTCGAGCGAATGTCTTTTGACGGTGTTTACCTCATAGAATATGAACCGCTGGAAGACCCCAAAGAAGGCATTCAGCGAAGCTTGGACTACCTGCATCAAATCGTGGCGCAGGTTGATCTGGGGGGTTAGCAGAGCGTTATATTCGACCGGCTGAATAATGCGGCCGCGCTAAAGGTGCGGTGAGTCGTCGAAAATGACGAAGGGGTAAAGACTTCTGTGTCGTAGGATCGGTCTGCGGGTGAACAAAACGGGCTGTCGGGATACCGCTCCAGCAGCCGATATGCTTTAATAGAAGGGTGTTACGTACATTACCGATCACCTCGATTCCCGCCTTTCCCAGCGGCCCTATGAGCACTCAGATCCTCGCAATCTGTCGCAACGCTTGCCGTCTTGTCGCCAGTATTCTGCTGGTGCAGGCTTTGCTCGTCGCTGGAGCGGGGCAAACATCTTGGGTTTGCGGTGCAGAGGCAGTCGACTTTGTTCGCGACATTCAGCCGATTTTTGCAAATCACTGCTATAACTGCCATGCTGACCAGTCGGTCGAGGGTGGTATCCGCTGGGACCGTAAGTCAGCGCTCGCCGGTGGAGACTCCGGAGAAGCGGCCGTCGTACCGGGAGAACCTGAAAACGGCACGCTGTTGGGGCATGTGAAGGGCGACACATACGAACTAATGCCGCCGGAGGATGAGGGGGAACCGCTCAATGAAACACAAATTGCACTGCTTGAGCGTTGGATCGATGAAGGAGCCGTATGGCCCGACGCAGCCCAAGCCGAACAAAAGGTGACGCATTGGTCTCTGTTGCCCCCTCAACAACATCCACTCCCTCAAGTTGAAAATCGCAGCTGGCCGGAAAATCCGATTGACCACTTTGTGCTCTCACGCCTGGAGCGGGAGGAACTCGTCCCGCAGACACCCGCCGATCGTTACACGCTTGCTCGACGTGTTTACCTCGATCTGGTGGGGTTACCCCCGACACCCGAACAAGTCGACACCTTCCTGAACGATACTGAGCCGGGAGCCTATGAGCGACTCGTCGATCGTTTGCTCTCATCCCCTGAATACGGGGAACGTTGGGCCCGGATGTGGCTTGACCTGGCACGCTATGCCGACACTCAGGGTTACGAAAAAGACGCACGCCGTACGATCTATTCGTTTCGCGATTGGGTTATTAAAGCCTTTAACGGCGACATGCCATTCGACCAATTCACGATCGAGCAATTAGCAGGCGACATGCTACCGAACCCTACGACCGATCAGTTGGTCGCAACCGCCTTTCACCGCAATACGATGACAAACACGGAAGGTGGAACCGATGACGAGGAATTTCGCACCGCGGCGATTGTGGATCGGGTCAATACAACGGGCCAGGTATGGTTGGGATTAACTGTCGGCTGTGCGCAGTGTCACTCGCACAAATATGATCCCCTCACGCAACGAGAGTATTATCAGCTCTATGCTTTTTTAAATCAGAGCGAAGATAGCGATAAGCCATCAGAAACACCGACCATGGAGGTGCTGCCCCCCGAGTCTCGGGGACCGCTCGAAGAAAAGATGCAAGAGTTAGCATCGCTAAAAGCAAATTTACTCGAGGAAACGCCCGAATTAGTGGCGGCGGAAAAAGCGTGGGCCAGTCAACTTGCAGCGCAGGGTCCACCCCAGCCTCCTGAATATGGCACCTGGCAGGTTATCGGTCCATTCGAAGCAAGCGATTTCGGTGGTGCGTTCGACACTAAATTCCCTCCTGAAGTCGAAGTCGATCTGGAAGCGGACTACGAGGATGGGGCTCTCAAGTGGGCTGCCCGTCCGGACTATAACGATGGCAAAGTGCATCCCTTGACCGGCGACTATGTCGCGACCTACCTCTATCGAACCATCGATACTCAAGAGGCTGGCCCAGTTGAATTTTATTTCGGTAGTGACGATGGCATCAAAGTCTGGCTCAATGGTCAGTCAATTCATGCCAACAAAATCGGTCGCTCTGCCCTGCCTGACCAGGATCGCGTGCGGGCCACACTTCGCAGCGGCACCAATCATCTACTGGTGAAGATTGCCAACGGTGGTGGGAAAAGTGGTTTCTACTTCCGCGCTCGACTTGGCGAGCTGCCGGAGAGCCTACTTTTGGCTGCTAAAACGAACGAGGACGAGCGAACCGTTGAGCAGCAGGATCAGATTACGTCCTATTTTCGAACTATCACACCACTGCTCAAACCGCTGCATGATGAAATTTTCCGGGTTGAAACTGAAATCCGAAAAATTCGCGATCTGGCTCGGGCGCCGACGGTGCCGATTATGCGCGAACTGCCACCCTATCAGCGACGTAAAACTCACGTGATGATCCGCGGAAGTTTTCTGGACAAAGGACCCGCCGTGGAACCAGGAATCCCTGCGGCTCTGCATCCGCTGCCAGAGGACGCGTCGACAGATCGTTTGGGTTTAGCGGAGTGGATCATGGATGCTGACAATCCGCTCACTGCACGTGTGACGGTGAATCGTTTTTGGGAGAAGATATTCGGTCGCGGTTTGGTGGAAACAAGCGAAGATTTCGGTACACAGGGACAACCCCCGACGCATCCGGAATTGCTGGACTACCTCGCACTCCGTTTCGTGGAAAGTGGTTGGTCGATGAAAGCATTGCTCCGTGAAATCGTCACGTCAGCGACCTATCGGCAAAGTTCGCAAACAGACAAGGAACGACTGGCCCGCGATCCAGACAACCTGCTCTTCTGCCGCGGTCCCCGTTTTCGGCTCGAGGCAGAAATGGTTCGCGATGCGGCACTGGCCACCAGCGGACTTTTGAGCACCAAGATGTATGGAAAGAGCGTGATGCCGCCACAGCCGGAGGGCGTATGGCAGGTGGTGTACAGCGGGGACAAGTGGGAGACCAGCATGGGCGAAGATCGCTATCGGCGCGGGCTCTACACGTTCTGGCGAAGAACGAGTCCTTATCCGGCCATGATGGCCTTTGACGCCACAAGTCGAGAGATCTGCACGGTCCGTCGCATACGCACCAACACCCCGCTGGCGGCCCTTGTCACCCTCAATGACCCTGCCTTCGTGGAAGCTGCACAAGCATTGGCTAGCGACACGGTCGCCAGCAATCCGGCAACGACTCAAGATGGAATTGATTATATTTTCCGCCGCTGCCTCGTCCGCCCGCCGCGTGAAGAAGAAATAGAAAACATCAATGCGCTTTATGAGGCAGCATTTGAGCATTACAGCAACGACTCAAAAGCAGCGGCCGAAATGGCAGGTGCGGACGGGGAAGACACTGTCACACTGGCGGTGTGGACGGTGATCGGTAACATGCTCTTGAACCTTGATGAAACACTCACCAAAGGCTGAGAACGATTGGAGAAGTCGATGCAGCATTCACAGCAACTTTGGAATCTGACTCGCAGACATTTTCTGGGTCGATCCACAGCCGGCATCGGTGCTGCCGCGCTGGGTCAGCTTTTGTCCGCCGACGGCGTTGCCGCCAGTCAGGAGGGGGCAAAGATTGCACAGCCACTCGCGGCCAAGCTGCCACCGCTGCCTGCCAAAGCGCGAAATGTGATCTACCTGCATATGGCCGGCTCTCCGCCACAACAGGAACTGTTCGACTATAAACCGAAGCTGCAGCAGTACAACAACAAGGATTGTCCTGACGAATATCTGAAAGGCGAACGATTCGCCTTCATTAAAGGACACCCTCAATTGTTGGGGACACCCTACAAGTTTTCCAAGCACGGTCAGAGCGGACAGGAAATTTCCGAGCTTCTGCCCCGGCTCTCCTCGCTTGCGGATGATCTGTGTATCGTCCGCTCAATGCATAGCGATCAGTTCAATCATGCGCCAGCACAAATGCTGCTCTACACCGGAAGTCCCCAATTTGGCAAGCCATCGATGGGTTCCTGGATCACTTACGGTCTGGGGAGTGAAAACCAGGATCTGCCGGGCTTTGTGGTGCTGGTTTCGGGCAACAAGGTTCCCAGCGCCGGCAAAAGCGCCTGGGGCTCTGGATTTTTACCCGGTGTGTTTCAAGGCGTTCAGTGTCGCACCAAGGGGGAACCCGTCCTGTATGTTAACAATCCGGCAGGCATGAATCGTCGGGTCAGGCGACTTTCGCTCGATGCGCTGAAGCAACTCAACGAGTTGCAAATGTCGCAGCAGGGCGATCCGGAAATTGCGACGCGCATCGCTCAGTATGAAATGGCGTATCGCATGCAGATCAGTGTGCCGGAGGTGATGGA
>JAYZMM010000041.1:0-17677 GCA_036153155.1 Planctomycetota bacterium | reverse complement strand
TTGGCAGATACAGTGATCGGTGCAGATGAAAAGTCCCTGGCAGCAGGCACGGCGACTGGATTCAGTTTTGAGGCTTACGACCGTGCGGAACTCGCTAAAACCATTGAGCAGGCTTTGAAACTGTACGCCGATCGTCCCGAGTTGTGGAAGAAGATGATTGAAACTGCAATGCGCCAGGATTGGTCGTGGCGCGCAAGTGCAACCCGCTACAGTGCCCTATATGCACAAACCACTGCCCGACATCATGCAACAGTGCCCGCATCCTAAAGGATACAGAACACAGCGGGACGGTATTGTCGGATCGCGCTACCGCGTGAACCCCCGGCGCATGAAACTCCGGCGTGGTTGCCATTGGTTACATGCAATTCGCCCCTCCCCGGACTGCGCTCAATCCAGGAATCTCAGCACTTGAATATTTTTTCACGGCCTGCCGTTACGGCGTGGCATGCGTTCCGAGTATCGATTACCAGGGGGGCATGCTTAACGATGAAAGAAAAGTCATACGCCGAGTGATCGGTACAGATTAGGGCGCAATCAAGGCTTGCCAAATAATCTGCAGTCAGTTCCTGACTTATTAAATTCGGAACCGTGTGTGATCGCATCTGCGGCAATTTCGGCACATGAGGATCGTTGTAGCTAAGCGTTGCGCCAGCCTCGCTGAGAAGTTCAAAGAGTTTGAACGCGGGGCTCTCGCGTGGGTCATCCACATTTTTTTTGTAAGCAACTCCCAGGAGGCAGATGCGGCTTCCTCGAATCGGCTTTCCATGCTGATTCAGTGCCCGCGCGACCCCGTCCACAACATACCGCGGCATTGCCCGATTAATCTCTCCTGCCAGCTCAATAAAACGGGTTGACGTTCCGGCTTTGCGGGCAACCCAGCTTAGGTAGAAGGGATCAATGGGAATACAGTGTCCGCCCAGACCGGGACCGGGGTAAAAAGCCTGGTAGCCGAATGGTTTGGTCTTAGCCGCCTCAATCACCTCCCAAATATCTATCTCAAGCCGATCGAACAAGGTTTTTAATTCATTGACCATCGCAATGTTCACCGATCGATAGGTGTTCTCTACAATTTTGCAGGCTTCTGCAATCTCTGGGTTAGAGACGGGGACAATGGAAACGACCGCCTTTTCATAGATCGCCTCGGCCATTTTCTGGCTCACCGGATCGATCCCTCCGACGACTTTCGGAATGCCGCGGGCAGAAAATTCGGGGTTGCCGGGATCCTCGCGTTCTGGACTGTATGCTAAGAAAAAATCTTGCCCAACAACCTTGCCGGTCGACTGCAGGATTGGTAGCAACACGTCGCGGGTTGTACCCGGGTAGGTGGTACTTTCGAGCACGACAAGTTGCCCCGGTCGGAGATGCTTGGAAATCGTGACCGTGGTGGATTCGACGTACCTAAGATCCGGATCTCGGCTTTCGGATAGCGGAGTCGGCACACAGATGACAATCACATCGGCCTCGGCCAGACGTGTCATGTCTGTGGTCGGTATCAGTTGCCCGCTTCCGGTCAGTTCTGCAATCCGGGTCGCTGAAATATGCCCGATATAACTTTCGCCAGCGAGTAATCGATCGACCTTTTTCTGGTCGATGTCAAATCCGATTGTGCGGAAACCGGACGTCGCAAAGGCATCAATCAAAGGCAGGCCGACGTAGCCTAGTCCAATAACGCCGACGCTTGCTGTACCATTTTCGATGGCAGCTCCGAGCCTTGCCGCAAAATCATTCATGGTGTACCCAACGATTGCAAAATTAAAAATTTTTGCCCGCAGGACTCAATTTTCTAACAAATTTCGACACATTGTCTATCGGGTCACTGGCCCGTCGTCCTCGGATTCGCGAAGCGAAAAATTTTTGTTGTAAAACTGCTGCCCGATCTTCGATCTAAATCTTTTTGGCCACCAGAAACCAATCTCCGCCCGTTGGCTCAGTGCCGATTTGTACGCAATCACGCGGTAGTCCAGCCCGCTCAGCCAGCACGTTCATCGCCTCCTCGGAGCGATAAATCAGATACCAGTTCCCAATCCATTCCATGTAAGCCCGCGTCGCATGGTGCGGCGCGAAGTTACCCACCAGCAGCGTACCTCCCGGGGCTAGTTGCCGCCAAAATAGCTCGAGAAGCCGGCTTGCAATTTTGTCGTCCAAATAATCGAACAGCCCGGGGCATAAGATTAAATGCGGCGTTCCTAACGTCTGCTCTACGCCACGCCGTTGCGGAAGACGCGGAAGATTTTCGCGGATCGACGTAACGTTCTGCGGGGGGAGCAATCCGGAAATCCTTTTTTTGGCGACTGAGACCGCCTCTTCACACAGATCCAGCAGAGTCACCTTAATTGGGACTACCGAATAGCCTTCAAGCAGCTGCAAGCCCTGATCAATTTCAAACGCCGGGCCACACCCGATCCCCAGCACCGAAAATGGTTTCGAATGACTCATCGCCCCGTGGGCCAGGTGGCGTGCCGCCAGGCTGGTGCGTTGGCGGACCGCCTCTGGAGCACTCTGCGATAAGAAATATTTGTCGAAGCAGAAGCCGAGCGGATCCTCTGTCGCTCTATGGTTACAGATTCGAGTGAGCAACTGGTGATCGCCTGCGTAACCCAGTGGTTTTTCCCTCGCCCGGTTTTGCAACCAACCCCGCGCGAGTTCTTGGCCCGCAATCTTGTAAAGTGCGTTGCTCGCAATTCGGTTTTCCTTCCCCCACAGTCCGGTGGTCCCCAATTTCTGAAGACAGCGGTCCATCGCCAACTGGACCAACGCAGTCGCCAGCGGTGCATTGTTGAAGTTATCCGTGGCAATTTTTGTCGATTCAAGCGATGAGGCAAATTCTAGGGCTGCATCTGAAACAAGCGAATCGACCTCGTTCGTAGCGAGTTTTTTCTGATCGGCACGCCAGACGGGAAGCACAGACATCGTGAGGGTCACCTAACGGGTACGTTACCGATTTTTGGTGGAATGACGATCGTAGGGGAATTTGGTTTCGACTGTATTTTGGTCGCTCCACTGGTCGAAATTCAATCATGCTCGGCAAAAAAACACAAAATAGACACAAAGCGGGAGGGAATCCGCGATGTCGATGATGCAACGGCTGAAAAGCCTCTACTGGATATATTTCTCAAAGCCTCGGAATTCCCGAGTCTTGTATCGAGCGGTTCGCAATCTGCGTGCGAAACGTATCGTCGAATTTGGAATCACCGATCCGGTGCGATCTTTGAGGCTGATTGAAATGGCAGTCGGGGCGTGCCCTCCCGGGCAGCAAGTCTGCTACACCGCGATGGATCTCTTTGATGCAAGATCGGATGACCAGGCGTCACTCACCATTAAGCAGGCACACCGCTATTTCGGTACATCCAAAGCGAAGGTGCAATTGGTTCCTGGGCCGCCGGCCGAGGGGCTTGCTCGCACCGCCAATACCCTACTCGGCACCGATCTGGTGATTTTTTCAGCAGATGCGGTGCCTGCAGGTAATTCAAAGCTTTGGTTTTACCTGCCCCGTCTACTGCATGCACAAAGTTGCTTGTTCCAGGCGCACCAGCAGGATCAGGGTCAGGAGTGTGCCTTCGGTAAAATTTCCCGTGCCGAGGTGGAACATCGGGCGGCCGCCAGTGCGCCAAAGCGTGTGGCATAAACGCTTCTCGACCTTGTTGCATCCGGCGGCCGGCGGGTACAATCAACGCCTTGTTTTCCTTGATTGACCTGGTCCCCCTGTTCGCATTTGCTGTTGAGCCATTGCCTTCAAGATGTCTGCTAACCAATCTCATTCACAGCCCCGCACTCTGCTCGATAAGATCTGGGAGCAGCATGTGGTATACCAGCAAGAAGATCGGCCAACGCTGATCTATATCGACTTGCATTTGGTGCACGAGGTGACCAGCCCGCAGGCATTTGAAAACTTGCGGTTGACTCGACGGCGGGTGCGTCGACCGGAGCGAACCGTCGCAACGCCTGATCACAACGTGCCCACCAGTGATCGCTCCTTGCCGATCGCGGATGAGACCTCGCGACGTCAGGTCGATGCTTTGAGGGAAAACTGTCGGGAAGCCGAGATTCGAATGTATGATTTGGATGATCCCCAGCAAGGAATTGTCCATATCATCGGCCCCGAATTAGGACTGACCCAGCCGGGAATGACAATCGTGTGCGGCGACAGTCACACTTCGACGCACGGGGCCTTCGGTGCATTGGCTTTCGGAATTGGAACGAGCGAGGTGGAGCATGTACTGGCGACACAGACACTCCGGCAATTTAAGCCCAAGACGTGCGAACTCCGTGTCGAGGGGGCTCTTATTCCGGGTGTGACCGCAAAAGACCTGGTGCTCTATCTGATCGGTCAACTGACTGCCTCGGGCGGCACCGGATATGCATTCGAATTTACGGGAAGTGCGATTCGCTCTTTGTCGATGGAGCAGCGGATGACGGTCTGTAATATGGCGATTGAGGCAGGTGCCCGCGCAGGGCTGATCGCGCCGGATGAAACCACCTACGAATATCTACGCGGTCGCGAATTCGCCCCAACAGATTTTGAACAGTCGGTATCTCAATGGCGATTGCTGCCCTCTGATGCCGGCGCGGTTTATGATCGTGTGGAAACCTTTCGGGCGATCGATATTCAGCCTCAGGTGACCTGGGGTACGAATCCCGGGCAGGTCGTTTCGGTGCGTGATGTGGTGCCCAGCGCGGCGGCTGAAACAGATGAACAAGAGCGCAGAACCGTCCAAGCTGCCCTAGATTATATGGCCCTTGAGGCTGGCATGAAAATCACCGAGATCCCCCTCGACCGCGTGTTCATCGGGTCCTGTACCAACGCACGTATCGAGGATTTACGCGCTGCCGCCGCAGTGGCGAAAGGGCATCATGTTCACGATCGAGTGGGAGCGATGGTTGTGCCGGGTAGTGGACAGGTCAAACGGCAGGCGGAGCAGGAAGGGCTTGACCAGATCTTCCGCGAAGCAGGTTTCGATTGGCGGGAAGCGGGCTGCAGCATGTGCTTGGCCATGAACCCGGATAAACTGGAACCGGGCGAGCGATGTGCGTCAACAAGCAATCGGAATTTTGAAGGCCGCCAAGGTCGTGGAGGCCGCACGCATCTGGTCTCCCCGGCGATGGCCGCAGCGGCCGCAGTCGCGGGTCATTTTGTGGACATTCGTGATTGGGACTACCAGGGGCTGTAACAATCGCGCTGTTGTATATCTTCTGCTCGTTGGATCGGGCTGCCGACCAACACCATCCCTCAGTGGAGTCGACTCTACCATGCAAGCTTTCGTCACTCTCAGCGGTCGGGTTGCCGCGATGGATCGTAATAATGTGGATACCGATCAAATTATTCCCAAGCAGTTTCTCAAACGGATCGAGCGGACCGGATTTGGCCAGTTTTTGTTTTACGATTGGCGGTTTCGGGATGATCAATCGCCGGATCCCGATTTTGAGTTGAATGATCCGAAATTTTCCGGATCCACCATTCTGGTATCGCGTCGGAATTTTGGTAGTGGTTCAAGTCGGGAGCACGCCCCTTGGGCTCTTGAAGACTATGGATTTCGTGTCATCATCGCCGAGAGTTTTGCGGATATTTTTTTCAATAACTGCTTTAAGAATGGGATGTTGCCCATCACGCTGCCTGAAGAAAAGATTGAAGTTCTTTTCGAGCGGACCGCTGGACCGGCTTATACGCTCCATGTAGACCTCCCCGAACAGCGACTCTTTGACGACGAGGGCCTAGTCGATTGGCAGTTTGAGGTCGATGCCTTCCGTAAACATTGTTTACTTAAAGGCCTGGATGACATCGCGCTGACGCTGGAACATGAGGATGCGATTGCGGCATATGAGCGAGCGGCGGGCATAGACCCTAACATGGAACGATAAGCAATCCAGTTGTGAAAAGTGACGATAACAGCGAACAAAGCAAGGATATGGGAGCATGGATACTGGGCGACTGGAAAAAATAGAAGCGATGCTTGAGAGCGACCCGGGCGATACGTTTTTGCGGTATAGTCGGGCCATGGAATGGGCCAAGTTGGGCAAAGTGGAAGAAAGTCTTGCGGGATTGAAGGAACTCACCGCAGAGGACCCACCCTATGTGCCGGCATTTTTCATGGCAGCGCAGCAATTGGCCCAACAGGGCGCGACCGATGATGCGGCCGCGGAACTGCGGGTCGGAATTGTTGCAGCGGAAGAGGCTGGCGACAGTCACGCGGCCAGCGAGATGCGGGAGTTTCTCAGTGCGATTGTCGGCGGATGAACGTCATCTGGCTTGGGGTTTTCCGCATGCGGTCGCAATCGCGCAAGACGTGCAGTCGCTGCAGCCGCCGCTTGCCGCATCAGTTCCGCAATCCGGTCCGCACCCCTCGAGTACATTGGTCGTGAACCGGCGGAACTGAACCTTGGTTTCAAAGACCTCCGCCAATTCCGTGGTGATACGTTCAATGGTTTTGTCGAGCGGACCCAAAAAATAGAAAATCAGCGTCTTCCCATCAAAAAGCAGCTCAAGGTCCACGAGCGTTGCCTCGGCGGCGGCGGTTTGCAACTTCTGCTGGCAAGCCCGGATCGCTTCCAGCTTATTTTTTTCTATCCGCTGAATGAGGAGTCGGTCATTCGGAGAGAGTGGGCGGAGAATGGTGCCGTCGGCTGCGGTCTCTAAAGGGGCTGGTGCGGTGAGGACCGTGCCCCATTCGAGGCCCCTGCCGGTGCGGAGAACCACCTCTGTGCCACGGGGAAAGGCAAGTCCTTCGCCGCGGAAAGGCCGCACTTGCCCCATAACGCCGAAGCGTACCCATTGCTGATCGATTTGCCGCTTTTCTGTTTGCTGCTGAGCTATGTTGGGCACCGAAGCGTCACTCCCATCCCGCATCTGGTGGAAACCGACTCGGTTCCAGGCCCTTGATTCTCTGCCCGGCCGACCGATACCATTCTCTACAAGTTGGCGTTGCCGAACACCCCCAAGGGGACGAGCCGTTCGATGTGCCGCAAAACGTAACAAAACGTAAACTGTGCAATTCCATTTTCATCCGGGAGTTTCTCAGCCATGCAACACGAAGCCCTTTGCGGTTCACCTGTGACCGAGTCTGAACTCGACTGGAATGGGATGGCCGACCGTGTCCTGGCGGGTGAGCATCTCAGTGCTGAAGAGGCGTTAGGGATTCTTGAGTCTCCGGATTCATCGGTGCTCGACTTACTCGCCGCAACCTATCGGGTGAGGCGGCAGCATTTCGGCCGTTCAGTGCAACTCTATTATCTGATGAATGCGAAAAGCGGTTTGTGCCCGGAGGATTGCAGTTATTGTTCGCAGTCAAAAATATCAACTGCTGACATTCCGACGTATAACCTTTTGAGCGAAAAACGCCTGCTCGATGGAGCTCGTGAGGCGTTTGAACGTGGCAGCAAAACGTATTGTATTGTGATTTCGGCCAAAGGTCCTTCAGAGCGTGAAATGAGGGCAGTAACCACGATTGTTCCGAAAATCAAAGAGGCTTACGATTTGAAAATCTGTGCTTGCCTCGGACTGCTCACAGACGAACAAGCTGGCGCGTTGAAAGATTGTGGTGTCGATCGCGTAAATCATAATCTGAACACGAGTGCAGAGCACTACGGCGAGATCTGCTCAACGCACTCGTATGATGATCGAATTGCCACGCTTGGTTCGGTTCGACAGGCAGGTTTGGAGATTTGCAGCGGCGGAATAGTCGGCATGGGTGAAAAACCGCTCGATGTGGTCCGGATGGCACTCTCGCTGCGAGATTTAGAGGCTGAGTCGATACCGGTTAACTTTCTCAATCCAATCGAAGGGACTCCGCTGAGTGGTCGGTGGGAGCTGAATCCCCGCTATTGCTTGAAAGTGCTCTGCATGTTCCGAATGGTAAATCCGGATCGTGAAATCCGCATCGCAGGTGGTCGTGAGGTGCATCTCGGTAGCCTGCAGCCGCTCGCACTGTATGCCGCAAATTCGATTTTTGTGGGCGATTATCTGACCACAAAGGGCCAGCTCCCGGAGGCCGATTATGAAATGATCCGTGAGTTGGGTTTTGAAGTCACGCGACACGAGGATCCCGGTGTACCGCTCCCGGTATCACGCGGTGAATGACCCTGTCGGTAGCTAAGGCCAGACGACAGCACTGTACTCACTGAATGCATTGAAGTGGCTGTAATTTTCGCCCGATAGTCGCTGATTTTCCTCTTCCGCTGAACAACTTCTGTAGTGCTGGCAATCGCTTTCGGTAAGACCGGCAAAATCGCGAGAGTTCTCCTATTTTTACTGATCGGAACCCGCAAAAATCGCCGATACACGGCATGAAGGTTCGTTCTTTCCCGTTTCTGTAAGGCACCCATCATGCATCGCACATTGACCTTTTTTGGAACCTCTTTCGGACTGTTGGTTCTCATCACGCTCGCGGCAGCTTCAATCAGTCAGGCTCAAGATAAGGGTGCTCGAAATGTGCGTTTGGACGCCCAGCAGCGGGATGCGAACAAGAAGGAGTCGTCCGGTGGCCTGTGGTCCAGTGCTTCAAAGCTAAGGCAGCGATTTTTGCCATTTACAATCGATAAAGACGCCCGCAAAGATGATCCTGCTGAGCAAACGCGACAAGCCGATGCTCCCAGCGATCGCCGACAGAAAACGAAGCGATCCGGTCAGGCGGTTGCGAAAAAGGCGCCTCGTGGGGGAGATCGTTCTTCAAGCGTACTCCAATCATCCACTGGTCGTGCTGCAGGATCTCGTGAAATGGTGACCATGCCCGCCATAAGCGTTCCCCCTGCTGCAAGTCGTCCGGGTACTGGTCCCACGGCGAAGAAATCGCCTCGCGATAATGCAGATCGCGTAAAGACGCTTGGCAACTCGGCAGCGACCGCACCATCATCGGATGTTTCGAGACGATCCGCTCCGGTCAGCGAGACGCGGCAGCCGATCGCGACGGCTGATCTTCGCGAGGGCAAATCTTCGCGGCGGAGAAATCGACTCAGTCGTGTTGATACGAATCCGATGCCGGAAGTTCGCGCCGGCCAAGTGGCAACATCCCCCGCGAAGTTACCCGGGCCTCCCGCGCAAGTCGTGCCGGGCAAGTCGCCGGTCGGTTCGGGTGAGGTGCGTGCGAGTGATCGTCAGGCAGATGCTCGCGTCCCTGTTTCCTCCACTGCCGAACGTGTACGTGCCGGGCAGGCGTTTTCACGTGACCGCAATGAAAGTGACGGGCAGCCAAAGGCTGGCATATCGCGTCGGAAAAGTGCTCCCGCCCGCACGACGATCGGCAACAGCACCGTTACCAATCCAGTGCGGCAGGCGTCGGCTACGGCGGTAGCGGTAGAGGCTCAAGATGACCGCACGAGAAAACAATCCATTTCGTCCTCGCGGACCAATCCCCTATCGGGCCGTGTGACGACGAAACCGCAGGTCCGTGATGAGGCCGAAACGAATAAATCCAAAACAGGTCTTCCGCAGCGGGTATCGGCTCGACTGACTTCCCAGACAGTGGGAGGTGAGTTGGGGGATAGTCTTCTTTTCACGAAAAGCCCTCAGTTGAGTGTAGAGACGTTGGGGCCGAGCGAGGTGGTGATTGGCAAGGAAGCGACATTTAAGATTCGCCTGAGGAATCTCGGTGATCCGGTCGCGGAGTCGGTGTTGGTTCGCATTAATACGCCTCTCGGAGCTCAAATTGTCGCAGCACAGCCCTCGCGCGGTCAGACTAATTCGGTGGCTACTTCAAAGCAAAAGCCGCTGGAATGGCGATTGGAGCGATTGGACTCACATCAGACAGAGTTTCTTAATTTGCGAATCGTTCCCCGGAAAAGCGATGCTTTCGATCTAGGGGTTACCTGGACGCTCGCGCCGATTGCATCTCAGGCTCGCATTAAGGTTCAGGAGCCCAAGCTGAATCTGGAAATTATCGGGCCTCATGAAATCGATTACGGTGACACAAAGATTTATCGGTTGACCATTACGAATCCGGGGAACGGTGTAGCAGATAATGTGCAGCTTAAGTTGAAGCCACTCGACGGTTCCAGTCGGCCGATGGCGGTGCGAGATTTGGGGTCATTGGAACCGGGTGACAAGCAGGTGATGGAGGTCGAATTGACGGCCCGTCAGAATGGTTATCTCAATGTCGAAGCTCAGGCTATCGCTGACACTGACTTGAAGGCAGCGGCCCGCCAGCGGGTATTGGTTCGCCGTGCCCAGTTGGGGATTGATGCCGATGGTCCCGAAATGAACTACGCAGGTACGACGGCTACCTATCGTTTTAAGGTGGATAATCAAGGTAACTCTTCGGCGAAAAACATTCGTGTTGTGGCAACGTTGCCGACCGGGGCTGATTATCTTGACAGTAGTGATCAAGGCGAGTGGAATCCGGAATCGCGTCAGGTGGTATGGAACGTGCCGGCACTGGTCGCCCAGAATAATCAAACATTTGAGGTCCGTGTATCGCTGTCGCACCCTGGGGAGAATTTATTTAACGTTCGTCTATCCGCCGACGATGACCTCGCCGCAAGTAGCGAAGTGGCTACCCTCGTCGAGGCGCTCGCCGATTTGCAGTTGGTCATCAATGACCCGCGTGGCCCGGTTCCCGTGGATGAGGAAACCACGTATGAAGTATTGATCAGTAATCGCGGCACCAAAGCTGCAGAAGCGGTCGATGTGGTGGTCTTCTTTTCAGAGGGAATCGAGCCTATTTCTGTTGCCGGCGGGAGTGCTACGGTGAATCCGGGCCAAGTTATCTTTCATCCAATCGATCAGATTTTGCCAGGGGATGATGTCGTTTATAAGATTGCTGCCCGTGCCAATCGAAGTGGCAATCATGTCTTCCGTACGGAGGTTGCATGTGAGGAGTCTGACGTGCGTTTGGTGGCCGAAGAAAGCACACGATTCTACGGTGCCCACGCGGTGCAAAGGCAGGCTCGCAAAGAAAACGAGACCCCTGCAGTTGGTTCGGGTGATTTGGACGACGCGGCCGATGAAGTACCCGAGTATCGGCGGAAAAAATCTTAGATCGATTTTTCTGACGATTCACGATAGGAAAAGTCGAGAGGCAACTCACTCCGCGGGTCGTCGATTCGGACCGCAACCTTTCCGTGGAGCAGATCCTCTAGGAGGATGCCCACTAGCTCTGCACGCCAACTCTGTGTCAGCTTCGGCGGTTCTTCGTGGCCGCGCATTTGGAGACGATGCGCGATTAGTTCGCGGACATCGCTGGGGTTACCGACCATGCTGGTCGCGATTTGCGACTTGTGGCAAATGCTTTGTAATGCAGAAGAAAGCAATTGCCCAAGCATATTCAATTGCGGGGGCATTTCGGCGCGTGGCTGGGATACGGGAAGCTCGCCTTCCGGGCATTCGACTCCCGCTTTTATGGCGGCAGCGATTTCCGGAAGAACTTTTCGCAGGTCCCCACGTTCCATACCACGGATATTTTTAATCTGTTCGATGTCGACGGGGGGGTGTTTGGCCATTTCGATAATCAAGTCGTCGCGAAGCACCCGCTTCACGGGCATATTTCTCTTTTCTGCAGTCCGCTCCCTCCAGAAGAACAGCTCCTTGACGACGGCTTTGCTCCGCCGAGAGAGTCCCGAGATTCCTGATACCCGGCGCCATTTCTTCCGATCGTGTGATTCTTGTACTTGATAAAGCCAGCTTTCCATTTCCTCTTCAAACCAGGGAAATCGCTCAAGTTTACGGAGTTTTTTCGATATTTTCTGTTCCATGCGCTCCAGGTAAAGCACGTCCCCCATTGCGTATTCGAGTTGCTTTTTCGTAAGCGGTCGCTTCTGCCAATCAGACCGCGTTTGGTCCTTTGCGGGAGACTTGTGCAGCAGTTTTTTTACCAAGGTTCGATAACCCGCCGGGTAATCAAGTCCGATCAGCCCGGCAGCAATTTGCACATCGTAGAGATTTGCTGGAACCTTGCCTGTAGCTCGCAGGCAAAAACCAACTTCTTCTCGACCGGCGTGGACAAGCGTCTTCTGTCCGCCTTCCGCCAATAGTTGCCAGAATTGCGAAAGGTCACCCACTTTCAGTGGATCAATAATCGTCTGCGTCTCACCGGATGCAATTTGAACCAGGCAAAGTTCGGGTCGATAGGTATTTTCGGAAATAAATTCCGTATCAAACGCGATGACATCAGCCGAAGCGAGCTGTTCGCACAGTTCATTGAGTTGGCTCTCTGATGTGACAAGCTGATGCATTAAGCGGTTCGGTTCTGGGTGATGGACTGCCGTATTCTATCTAATTTAACACCGACGTTCACCGTTGGCAGTAACCAGTGGATGGTGAATCTTCGAATTTACAAAAATAAAATGCTGACCAGCAGAAAGATCGGCAGCAGCACACAGACACTGTATTTCAGGTATCCAAAAAAACTCGGCATCGGAATACCGGCCGACTCCGCAATTGCTTTGACCATAAAATTTGGACCGTTACCAATGTAGGTCATTGCTCCTAAGAAGACTGCCCCTAGGCTGATCGCGATCAGCAAAGTGGGGTCGATTACGGTTTCGGGATGAAAAACGCCCGCCGGCGTGAGTGTTCTTGCGGTTTCAAAAAACACGACATAGGTCGGAGCATTGTCGAGCACGGAAGATAGCCCACCGGTAGTCCAGAAAAACTGCACCGGTGTTTCAACGCCCATTTCACTGCCTCGGGCATCAAGAATCTGTAGAGCAGGTTGCATGCAGATAAAAATGCCGAAAAACAGTGCCGCGACCTCTACGATCGCATGGTAAGAAAATTGATTGTCCTGGCGAATCGCCCGCCGCCCGAAGAGGAGTGACAGACCAACCAGTAACAGTTGGGATACCTCTCGCAAATACAAGGGAGCGTGCCAGTCGGTGCCCGGCAACGGTTTGCTTGGATCGAGCAATGCCACGCACAGCACTACGCCGATCAGCAGCGGCACCCCGAGTACCCAACCTCGAATTTGTATTCTCTGTTTTTCATACTCATCGCGCACCAGATCGTGGCTCGCTTCGCGTGGATAACAGAAAAATCGATCCCAGATCCAGTAAACCAATAGCAGTAACAGGTTAACCGCAAGCCATGCGGGCCACAGCGAAAAGGTCCAGAAAAAATCGACGCCTCGGAGATATCCTAAGAACAGTGGCGGATCACCGATCGGGAGCAGGCATCCGCCACAGTTGCAGACAACAAAGATAAAAAAGACGACAGTATGAACCACGTGGCTCCGTTCCTTGTTGGTCTCCAGTAATGGACGAATCAGCAACATGGCAGCCCCTGTCGTGCCGATAAAGCTGGCAAGCAAACCACCGATGGCGAGAAAGCTGGTATTGGTGCGCGGATGCGCCGTGAGATTGCCTTCAATTCGGATGCCGCCGCTAATGGTATAGAGGCTCAGCAGCAGCACGATAAAGGGAATGTATTCGTGCAATAGCGCGTTGGCCAGAACATTCCAGGCAAGATTCCATTGCAATGCTGCGCCAGGGATTGGCTCGATGACCGAATGTGCCGGCCAATGGCCCTCAAGCGGCTGGTTAAACCCGATTAGGTAGTAACCGAGTGTTACCAGACCCAACACCATTGCCACATAAAAGCGGTGCAAATTCGATTCCCACCAGTGTTCCGTAGCTGGCAGAAGAGGCAACACGGCGATCGCTAGAAGGAGTAGTACGAACGGTGTGACCCATGCCATGCCGGGGACACCGGGATGATGATGACCAGCATCGCCATGCGCATCAGACGCATCCTTGGGGCCCGCGTGTCCATCCGCCGGGTGGAGCGGGGCAAAACCGTGATCTGCCTGATGGTCCGTTTGTTGACTCACCACCAACTGCGTCGCGTGCTGCGGGCCGCCAAAAAAACAAGCGGCAATGTAAACCAGAATCAATGTGGCGATGCCGGCAAGCACGCGTGATGTAGGGTCGGAGGCGGGAGCAGTTTCGGGTTGCATCGGGACTTTCTGGATATTTTTGGAGGTGAGGGAAAGTCACAACCTTAACGCGGAGTGATTTTCAAGGCAATTCCGCCTTTTGCCGCTGCCCCGTGCGTCGAGAATTTGATAGCCTGCCAACACTCATGGAAACCTGGCTCAAACCCAATCGACGTGTGCTGTTGGTCGGCCTGATCGCAGGGCTGATGCTGGCCGGACTTGCAGTTTGGCTCTGTTGGTCGGTTGACCCGATTTATTTTTGGATCGGTTTTTGCCTTCTGCCCTTCGCGCTCATATTCTCCCTTGTCATTTTTAGTCGTATGCAGCGCAGTCGGTTGGGCTATCGCAATGGCATGCTGTGGGTCGATCTGGGGCCCGGGAAGCCGATTTCGGTGCCCATTAACGCGGTTGAGTGCTTTTTTCTTGGCAGTCGAGAAACACCGAACTCGGGACGATGGGGAATGCAATCCCGCGCTATCTCTATCGTCGTCCGCTTGGCAGAAAAGGCGATTCGCTACCATGACCGTTCGGTTTCCGCTGCACTTGGCACGTGGCAAGAGGGGTATATTACAATTCTCGGAAGTTGGTGCGAACCGGTTTCTCCTGCACTGATTGCCCGACTCAATCAACGTCTAATTGAGGCCCAGCGGGCGTCCGGCGAAGCGGCAAAGGATGGGGATTTGAAATAAATATGTCGACACAAGCAACCGCAATTCCCTCGATTAATATAACGTTGCCTCGGTTATTGGTGAGCGTTCGCAATGCAGACGAGGCAAAAATCGCAATTGATTCCGGTGTTCAGTTGCTCGATGTAAAAGAGCCAGCAGCAGGCTCGTTGGGCGCCGCTTCGCTAGAATCGATTGGAGAAATTGCCGATCTTTGTCCTCAGAGCGTGTTGCTAAGCGTGGCGCTCGGCGAACTTCTGGACATGCAACAACCGCAGCTGCCTCCCGGTGTTGTCCCGGCGTTTGCCAAATGCGGTCTCTCTGGCTGCCGCAATCACCCACGTTGGACCGCTTTGTGGGAGCAGCAGATGCGTAATCTAGCCACCTTTCCGGTGGCAGTCGTATACGCGGATTACATTCGTGCAGAGTCCCCTGAACCAAAAACAATTGTCCGGCATGCCGCCGGCAATGGGTGTCAGACCGTGCTGCTCGACACCTTTGACAAAAGAGGTGGAAACCTCTTTACTCACATGACCCACGAAGCCCTCGGTTGTTGGAGAAAGGAAGTTCAGGAGGCGGGAATGAAAGCGGTTGTGGCCGGATCACTGGATAGATCGATGATTGCGCCCCTTCTGGAGGATGGTGTCGATTGTGTCGCTGTCCGTGGAGCGGCGTGCCGCGGGGGACGTTCCGGCAGTCTTGATCGCAACAAGTTGGCTCAACTGGTGCGTGCAGCCACAGCCGTCGGTTCGCCCGCGTGACCCCCCCTGGTCGATACTCGTTCAAGGAACGAGAACAATTTTTCCAAACAAACCACCTCCTTGGTGCACCGTGGCATGCTCCTGAGCCTGGTGCGCTTCAGCCGCTGCAGACAGTGGAAGGACGCGGTCAATCCGAGGCACCAAACTGCCGGTTGCCAGGTCACGACTGATCGCATCCCCGCATACCCGTTGTTGCTCTGCGGATGCAGCGAACATGACCAAACCGTGCAGGCTGCAAGACTTGGAGTAAAAAGGGCCTACTGGAAAGGCTGGCCTGGCATCACGACCTGCCATCAGAATCATGCGACCAAAACGTGCAAGCATTCCGACGCTGCGATCCAGGTTCGGCTCGCGCGTCGTGTCCCATAATAGATCGACTCCTTCGGGGGCAAAACGCTGAACTTGCTCTGCAATGTCGGGTTGATGGTAATCGATTACGCATTGGGCACCCCAATCTCGACAGGCGTCACACTTCTCTTGATTCCCAGCGGTCGCAATCACTTTCGCGCCGTGCGCCCTGGCCATCTGGATTACTGTTGAACCGACTGCACCACTGCCCCCGTTAACCATTACGATTTCCCCTGGCTGAAGTGCACCTCTCCAGAAGAGACCGAGGTGTGCGGTGATGCCCACGAGAGCTTGTGCCGCAGCTGTCTCATCACTCACTCCGTCGGGTGTCCGATAAAGCCAGTCAGCATCGACTGAAGCATATTCGGCAAATGTGCCCTGCCGCCCAAAAATTCCTTGATTCGATCCCCAGACGCGATCACCAACGGAAAACTGAGTAACCTCTTCGCCGCATTCCACGACGGTCCCTGCCAGATCACAACCCACAATGTAGGGTGTCGGAAGCGAGAAATAGTTGGCCCCCCCACGAATGTAGGTGTCGATCGGATTGACTGACACAGCTCCGACGTGGACAAGAACTTCATTTTTTTCCGGATTCGGTTTTGCAATTTCTCCAATCCGAATATTATCCGGCGGACCGACTTCATGAATCAAAGCGGCTTTCATCTCAGTCTCCTGCACAGGTAAAAAAAGCGGGGATCGCCTTACGGCATACGCGATGGTCGGCGCCCGCGTAGAGAAAAAATAATAAGCACGACGCCGGCCGTTACTCCCAAAACCCCGACTACCAAACCGATGAAGATAGAGCGCGAACGTCGCTTTTCGAGTGATCGGGTTTTTTCAGCAATGCTTATCATGGTGTTCGGCGCTGACTGATAATAAAGCCACAATTCGTGGGTTTCACTCGCACTGAGGCGGTCGAGTTGCCGGTCAAGAGCTGCCACGTTGCCCGCTCTGCCTGTCAATTGTAACGAGGGAAGGTTGGCAAAAAGCACGGTGGCGGTGATGGCAGAGAGAAGTAAGCATACAGCACCGATAGCAAAGAGAATGCCTTGCGTACGTGTCCAGCGACGCGGAGAGTGTGTTCTTGTCCGTTCTGCCGCATCGGCATCGGGAAGTTGGGCAATTTCCCGCAGCGTGGGAACCTGAATTTGTTCCCCGCAGGAACAATTTAAAATGCTTCCCGCCTGTGTGGAATCGATCTTAAGTGTCTGACCGCACGACATACAAAGCAGTTTTTTTTTGTGTCCCATCGGCCGTTTGTTTCCGTAATCGTGGGGTTTTCGGTTTGGGGAGGCAGTGGGGAGATTGAGCTCCGGTCCCTAATCTCGCGGGTTACTGCCGATCCGTAACTGGCCAACCACCACTTGTGGCGGTAAGGCAGAGTGTAGCAACCCCTGTGCCAAAAAACAGGGGAAATCAAGCTTATTTGAGGGAGTTATCAGCTTGGAAAGAGTTTGCTGAAAGACTGGACCCGACCAATTAACTGGCTTAGAATGAGGGGGTGGTTGAGAACAGCAAGAATTGGCTTCGTACGGTTTGGGTGACTTGGGTGAACAAATGCGAGGCCTCCCGCCCCTTGAGCAGACAGATTCCACATCTGCGGCCAAACGGTTCCCCGGAAACGGGGCATAGGTTTCGCGAGAATGAAATTTCAACCAGGTGGCCTAGCCACCTTGAGCGTAATCTTTTAACAAATCATTGAACCGAGCGTACTACGTTCCAAACGGTGTTAAAATTAGGAGCACACGCTTCTGCCCGGAAGTAGTGTGAGATCAGCAGAAATGCAAAGCGAGTGAATTGCGTGTGAGGGCGTCAGGGCCAGTCGTGGTAGACGCAAAACAAGGGTCGCCACGGTAAACCATTGAAAAATATTAGCGAATCTCACGCTGCACTACCTGTCACACTTTGGAAGTGACGGGGTGACTGGAAGGATGGACCCGCCTTTCATGCAAAGCAGAAATAGACTCCGAGTGAGTTGGGAGAGTAGACGGTGTACGACACACTCATCGATGAATTAAGACAGGATGCCGGGGGAAACCCCGAAGAG
>JAYZMM010000040.1:0-15842 GCA_036153155.1 Planctomycetota bacterium | reverse complement strand
TACGACTACAGCAACACACTCATGGAATTGGCGCTCGAGGAAGCTGAGATACCCGTTGAGTTGCTCCGAACCGTGATTCGCGAGGCAACCCTACATCAGTTTATCACACCCGTACTTTGTGGATCGGCGCTCGATCATATTGGGGTGCAACCAGTTTTGGATGCCGTTGCAAATTATCTTCCAAGCCCCAAGGATTTGCCCGCAATCACTGGGACTAATCCCCGTCATGGGGACCAACCGGAGCAACGAACGGCAGATCCCGCAGAACCGTTCTGCGGTCTGGTGTTCAAAGTCGAAGCCGAAAAGACTGGCGATCTGGCCTATGTCCGCGTCTATTCCGGAGTCCTGGAAGCGGGCACACGGGTCTACAATCCAGGAAAAGATAAAAAAGAAAATGTGCCGCAACTATGGCAAGTCAAACCTGGAGGAAAAGGTCAACAAGTGGAACGAGTGGAGGCAGGTGATATTGTTGGCGTGATCGGTCTCCGCCATTCCGTAACAGGAGATACCATTTGTCAGAATCAAAAACCAATTTTGCTGGAAACCATTGAATTCCCTGAGACCGTCATTTCCATGGCGATCGAGCCTGAAACATCGACCGAGCGAAAGAAGCTATCCGAAGCTCTGGAATTAATGAAACGCCAGGATCCAACGTTCCGGGCTGCGGAAAACGAGGAAACGGGGCAGACCCTGATCAGTGGCATGGGAGAGTTGCATCTGGAAGTTATCAAACATCGTCTGTTACGTGACTTTAAACTCAATGTAAAAGTTCACAATCCCCGTGTTAGCTATCGAGAGACGGTCCGTCAATCCGCAGCGGTGATCGGTAGCTGCCAGCGACAAATCGCCGGCAGTTCAACCTTTGCGGAGATTCATCTGCAGGTCGAACCTGTCAAAACAGGACAAAGCAGGGTCATGATGCAGGCCGGTGAGACTTTGCCGGGTGAATACCTGCAACCTGTGCTCGAGGAGCTTAACGCGCGGATTGAGGGGGGCGGTCAATATGGTTATCCGCTCACCCAGGTACAAGCTACCGTCACCGCCGGAAAAGTCCACGAGACCGACTCTAATGAAGTCGCTTTCCGTGTTGCCGCTAATGATGCGTTTGACCGTGGTCTGCAGGAAGCTGGCATCGTCCTACTCGAACCGATCATGCGGCTGCAAATTTCAACGCCCGATGATTATTTAGGGGACATTATCAGCAGTTTGCAACAAAAAAGAGCGGTGATTCACGCCACAGAAACACGCGGTGACGATTCGATTATTGATGCCGAAGCGCCGCTGGCCACGCTGTTTGGGTTTGCCGGAGAGTTGAGAGGCTTGAGTCAAGGCCGCGCGGGTTGCTCGATGGAGCCGGCCGCCTACGGGCCTGCCCCTGATGAAGTATTAAAGGCTCTCGTTTAACCTCGTTTGACGTTTGACGAAAAAAAACGGGGTCTGGCTCTTCTTTCAAAAAACCAGACCCCTTGATCACAACAGGATCAAATTAAGATCCTGCGAGATGGTGGCTGCATATTGCGGCAGCCCGCCGGCTGCTATCAGCCGCAGCCACCCCGCTGGTAAAGTTTATTCGCTATCAATTGACCACCTCCTTTCTACAAGATTTTCCCTGCAGCGCTGAAAGAACCAGCATTCAGTCTGCAGGGCCGCTTGTCCGTCGCACTGCGTTTGTGCGACCCTATTCCATATCATGCTAAATTTATTCGCGGGACGCCAGGGCAAGATGGCGCTCTTTCCGAGGATGATCCGCGGGTGAGTCTAATTTCTATTTTCACCGGAAGTGCTGTTTTGCACGGACCAGGCCACAAACCAGTCCAACCTATGCGATAAGACTTTCCACACCTTCGCTTGCAAACCTGCTTGCATCTTCTCAAATTGCTGAAGATTTATTTTTGAGTAGACGATCCACGCTGATCGACATCGCTCGACTTGGAGTCTTTTGTAATTGTGGGGGGAAGGGGATCGCCTTTGGGAATGAAACGCATCGACACAGAGTTGACACAATGCCGTGTGTTTTTTGCTGTCAGTCGTTCCCCCAAAAAGACGTGGCCCAGGTGACCTCCACAATTACTACATACAATTTCTGTACGAAAGCCATCCGCGTCCGGCAATCGCGTCACGGCGCCAGGCAGTTCATCATCAAAGGCAGGCCAGCCACAGTTGCTATGGAATTTATGATCCGATCGGTAGAGCGGGGCGTTGCAGCGGCGGCAGATGTAAGTTCCCGCATCGTCGGTGTCGGTGTACTTGCCGACAAAAGGTCGCTCAGTACCTTTCTTTAGAAGCACATATTCTTCAAAGTCTGACAATTTATTGTACTGCGGTTGCTTCATTTTCGACACTTTGGACCCCCCCCTCAGGCTGGACTTTTGCGCTGATGATTTGTTGGCCTCTGGACTTTGGGCTTCGGCACTAGAATCTCCTCCTTGAAATACACCGCCTGTACAACCAAGAAAACACCATAACGAGAACACCAACAGTCGCATGCTATTTTCTCCCTCTATGAAACCGACTGTACGCAAAAATCTCAGACGCTTCTAGTTTACCAGATTCTGTCATTTTTTGGCAAAAGACCACCTCAATATACCTCGACCATCACTCATTGCGTACAAAACGGTTCAAAGCAGTAGACTATCGATCGGTTCGATCGATTTGCCCGCTTTTGCATCACGATAGAGTCGTTTGATTGCTTGAACGACATCGTCACACCGATCGGCAACGTTATTCACTTCCCAGCGATCATCCGGCTTAAGATACAGTTCGCCGCTTTTATCCGCTTGTCCCGGATATCGAAAAAACCAAGCTGGGGTACGAACCGACCAACTACCATTATCGTGCTCTGAGATGACTACCGATCTCGAAAGAGTTTCCCGCTCCAGGAAATTTGTGCCAAGAAGTGCCGCATCATTTCCATCTTGATCTAACCATTGCCGCATCATCGCAAACAAGTCTTCCGGTTGCATGAGTCCACTCTGACGCACTGCATGTGGGCCATCCGGAACGCGACAAAGAGTCGGAAGATGCAACAATTCGCCATAAAGTTCGCAGTCTGGATTTTCGAGGCTTCCTGCCCCCACGGCACGATGCTCGCCTAAAGGAAAGCCTCGACATCCGCCCACGACCAATAGAGCGTCTTTTAAGATAGGGTGGCCATCAATCACATCAAGAAAATGCCCGAGGCACTGGTCCCAATGGGAAACCTGAGCCGCATAAGCTTGGGCCCAACCAAGTATTTCATCCGGATCAGTCTCAGGTCCGGTTAAGAAATGCGGTGCATCTTGACTCTTGGGCGGAGGCGGGTCTTCCTCCGCAGCATACCACATCCGCATTTCATAGGGCGCGTCCCAGTCTCTTCCCAAGCAATTTGAGTGCAGCCAAACCAACGCAGGATTATCCACGCGTGCCAGGTGGTCTGCAGCGGCGGCAAAAAATTTTTCCGTCTCGGTGCAGGAGGCATTTGGATCAGATTCTGGTGCGATCAATGAGATATCCGCAAATCCCGATTGATCGCCTTTTAATTTCATTTCATCTGTAATCAGCAACGTATCCAGTCCGTTGGCCCCGAAACGGCCCGGCAGGGCTTCGCTAGAGGCAGTCCCACCATGCCAGACTGCGTTATAAAAATGTTTGATAAACGGAGAGGTGAGCAAGTTTTGCTCAAACAGGATTGAAGAAGACGCAAGCTTATCAAAACAGGGCGTTCCAACCCAAGTGTTCCCGTAGGCACCGAGCATCCCTGCTGAAAGTCGATCCATGATCAGACAGACGACCGGGGGAACAGAATGAGGCGGCATAGAACCTTCCGCGTTATGAGCGTTCGGCCAAGACCGCCTTTGATTCGGCGACAACCTGATCGACTGTAATCCCGAATTCCTCGTAAAGCTGCTGATACGGTGCTGACGCACCATATCCAGTCATACCCACAAAACGGCCTGCGGGACCGATATACTTTTCCCACCCTTGAGAGACACCCGCTTCAACTGCAATTCGAGCAGTAACGCTGGGTGGCAAAACGTGGTCGCGATAGGTCACGTCTTGGTCATCGAATACTTCCCAGCTTGTTAAACTCACGATTCTCACTGCAATGCCTTCAGCCGTCAGTTTTTCCCCGGCCTTGACCGCAATCGAAAGTTCGCTTCCCGTACCGATCAATATCAGATCGGGGTCGCCGGGCGGATCAAACAAGACATATCCGCCACGTTCCACCCCAGACGCAGGCTGGAACTGAGTGCGGTCCAACGTTGGTAACGCCTGCCTGGTTAAGACCATCGCAGTGGGCATAGAAGGGTTGGCTAAAACGGTGCGATAGGACTCGGCAACCTCATTCGCATCACCCGGCCGGAAAACACGCAGATCGCAAATCGATCGAAGCGCGCTGAGATGTTCGACAGGCTGGTGCGTGGGACCATCTTCTCCTAATCCGATCGAATCGTGCGTAAACACATAGATCACAGGAAGTTTCATGATCGCGGCCAAGCGTATCGAAGGCCGCATGTAATCTGAAAAGACAAAAAAAGTACCGCTAAACGGAAGCAAGTGACAAAGTGCCATACCGCTGCAAGCTGCGCCCATCGCGTGCTCTCGTATTCCGAAATGAAAATTCCGATTTCCATAACCCGTGTGCTCGAAGTCTCCCTCGTTTGTAAGATGCGTCATCGTCGAGGGCGCTAAGTCGGCGGAACCACCCAAAAACCACGGGATTGTCTCAGCCAACGCATTTAAAACTTTTCCGGAACTCACACGGGTCGCTAAACCCTTCGCATCGGAATCAAACGTCGGAATCTTCGCATCCCAGCCCGCCGGAAGGTCACCCGACTGCATTGACTGCCACTGAGCAAAAAGATCTGGATGTGCCTTAGCGTAAGCGTTCATTTGCTCTTGCCAAGCCTGAAAGGCTTTGCCACCACGTGCACCGATACCTTGTGCGAAATGTCCAGCAACCTCCTCGGGAACCAAAAATTTCTCATCCGCTGGCCAGCCGTAAGCTTCCTTTGTCAACCGGACTTCATCTTCACCCAAAGGTGCACCATGTGCACTATGGTCATTGGCTTTATGCGGCGATCCATAGCCGATCACACTGCGTACGATAATCAGTGTCGGTGCGTCATCATTCTCCTTAAAAAATTGAAATGCTTTCGCGAGCGATTCTAGGTCGTTGGCATCCTCTACCAGGGTGACTCGCCAACCCAGGCTTTCAAATCGACCGGCAACATCCTCATTGAATGCGAGCGATGTGTCACCTTCAATCGTGATGTGATTGTCATCATAGATCCAGCAAAGATTTGAAAGCTTCAAGTGGCCTGCCAATGAGGCCGCCTCTTGACTGACCCCTTCCATCAGATCGCCATCACTGCAAAGTGCATAAGTGTCGAAGCCGAAAAGATCAAAATCGGGTCGGCTAAAATGTGCCTCGCTCCAACGCGATGCCATCGCCATTCCAACGCTTGTCGCAACACCCTGACCCAAAGGACCCGTTGTTGTCTCGATACCGCTTGCATGTCGATATTCAGGATGCCCCGCGCAAGGACTTCCCCATTGGCGAAACTGGCGTATCTGTTCAAGCGTTATCGATTTGCTGCCTGTCGAAGCACCCTGCGAATCCACTTGCTCGACTCCAGCCAAATGGATGAGTGCATACAGCAACATGGAAGCGTGGCCACAGCTGAGTACAAAACGATCTCGGGCAGGCCAAAGGGGAGATTGCGGATCATAACGAAGCCAATCATTCCATAACACATAGCCAACCGGTGCCAATGCCATCGGCGTACCGGGATGTCCGCTGTTGGCCGCCTGTACCGCATCGATAGATAAGGTACGGATTGTATTGATACATAGTTGCTCAATACTCTGATCGATCATCGGTGACGACATTATACGATTTCCTCAGCAGTGGCGTTGTTTCAATGGCAACTGAATTGATAGCATGATTGCCGCCAGGCATGACGCCCGCACGAAGACACCGGGGAAGGCAATCACGTTGGAAAATACAGCATCCTGAATGCTAAATTCCAAGGAAAAAGTTTAATCTTTCACCACGGCAATCGTCAATGAGACCAGCCCGCCTGGCTCGTGCCTCCAAAGCATTTCCACTTGCTGTAAAATGTGGAACGAGGGCAACTTAAAACATGTGAAATTTTCTTCAATCAGCACAGCACCCTGTTTGAACAACGCCGTAATTCTATGAAAAATCAAATTGCAAAGGCGGCGACACAAGTGCTTTCAGGCAATTCAGCATTGGCTGTCGTCGGCCGACAGCACGTTGTTCCACCTCGCGTCATTTTCCCGGGCTCTTTTAATCCGTTGCACGAGGGCCATCGTGAAATCGCCTCCATCGCAGAACGCACGGTCGGGGGCCCACTGTTTTACGAGATGTCCATCGACAATGTCGACAAACCAACGCTCGGCTTGAATGAAGTTGTGCAAAGGGCCGATCAATTTGATTCGGGAGAGACGCTTGCAATCACGCGCGCGATGACTTTCGAAGAAAAATCCCTACTCTTTCCAGGTGCAATTTTTGCGGTCGGCGTTGATACCCTGACTCGAATTGGAAACGCCCGTTATTATGAAACCCAAGGAAATGACGCGGCTGAAAAAATGATGCAAAGAGCCATCAATACGTTAGAAGAACAGTGCTGTCGCATCCTGGTCTTTGGCAGAAAAATCGATGGCAAGTTTTGTGGTATGGCAAATATTTCGTTGCCTGCAAACCTGCATCGACTCTGCCAGGAAATCTCTGAAAGCCAATTCAGATCAGATATCTCCTCTTCAGACCTACGGTAGTGCTCTTGAAAGGTTTATTGCAATCAAGTGGAAATAAGGACAAAACATTTGTAACCCAATGAGCCAAAAGGTGTATCAGTCGTCGGTTTGGAGGCCGAAAAGTTTACCCCACTCCCTTAAACTCCCCACAGCTTGCTTAACAGGTTTGATTTATATACCCCCTCACCCAAACCCCCTTGGTCAAAGGTTCTTAAATCGCCTAGACTTAAGTTAGCATTGTCGCACTTATCGCCCCAGGAATCCTACCGATTGACGTATTGTTTTCGGTAGGCTCCATTCCCGCTTTGGTTCTTTCTAAACGTGCCCGAGGAGAAATCCATCACCGATCGCATTGATGATATGGGTCCGATGATGCGCGAATCGCGCAAAATCGTGGATGACTTACTCGAACCGAAAGCCTGGATCTTCTGGACCGATTTTCTTATTTGTCTTACGATCACGTACGGGTGTATTTTATTTTTATTTCAAATTGAAGAACAGGCTTACCCCAAGGGACTGCCGGACGCCTGGTCGCAACTCGTGCCGGCATTCATTTATGAGATTGGCAGTCGTCCCTGGGTACTCCTCGTCTATCTAGTCGCGGGCTTTGGCTTGCACCGACTCGCAAACTTTATCCATGAAGTGGCACATTTGAATGCCCGGAACGGTTTGAAGAAATTTCGGATTGCCTGGAATCTTCTCTTTGGTATCCCCTCAATGATGCCATCTTATTTCTTTGAATTTCATATGGGGCATCATAACAACACCATTTACGGGACGGATGTAGATGGTGAATATCTACCCATTGGACGTGGGCCGATAAAAAACATTGTTTTTTTTCTGATGCAGGTATTTGTGCAACCGACTTTTGTGCTTTTCCGTTTTCTTATCATTGCACCGATCTCATTCTTGACCCCCAAATTACGTGATTGGTCGCTCAGCACACTCTCTTCGTTTGTTTTCAATTTTTCATATCGGAGAAAAATTACAGGCAAGGAGCCTCGACGTTGGTGGGCATTCATGGACGTTGCATGTAGCATCCGTGCATGGTTGATTCCCGGTTTGGTTGTGGTAGGCATTGTTTCTGGCGGTGCTATCGGTTCTCCAGCTTGCCGGATCTTCACCATTCTTACACTGGCAGCGATGCCCCTTTCACTGCACTATTTCCGCTCACTCACCGCTCACTTCTGGACAAATCCAGGCGGGAGGATGAGCTTTCGGGACCAACTGTATGATTCGGCGGACATTGTTGGAAATCCTTTTACCGAGTTGGTTTATCCCGTAGGTTTACGCTACCACGCCTTGCATCACATGTTTCCGAGCATGCCCTATCACAATCTGGGGATTGCGCATCGCCGATTGATGGCGCAACTTCCCGCCGATTCTCCATATAGGGATCTGGTATACCCCAGTGTCTATTCTGTGCTTAAAATACTTTTTCACAACGCTCGGACAATTCCCAAACAAACTGAAACACAGAGTTCCCCCGCAGAGGCAGCGTAGAAGGTTCGATTGCGGGTCTCGATCCTCAAAGATTGATGACAGCGGATGACGGAAATTCGGCAGGTGTGGTCTCTCAACCCACCGATCAGGATGCTGCCGGCAGCGGTTCACCACGCTGGAATCCTCCCTGGAAAGTTTGGGCCTTTATCTCGTTTGCCATCCTTGTCATCGTGACGGTTCGGGTCACGAACGTGACCGCTGATCATGCTGTGGACAACGTTATCACCGCTGGATCTATATTTCTGGCGTTGTTTGTCTGGATGGGTTGGTTTGGTTTTTACAGTCGTCATGCGCTCTGGATCCGCATGCTACCGGTCGCCTTGTTTATCCTTTCCGTGTCAACTTTCTTTATCTTTTACCGCATTGATCATGTGAGTGGCGAACTGATACCCGTTTTCGCACGCCGTTTTTCATTCCACCCCGATCAATTATTGCCGCTTCCAACGCCAACATCGGCCACGCAAGGAAAGAACACTCCGCAGCTTACCCCGGAGACTCCCGACGACTTTCCGCAATTCTTGGGGCCTAACCGCACCGCCAGCGTCGTTGGGATTGAGCTTGCGGAAGATTGGCAGCAGTCAAATCCGGAACAGATATGGAAACAATCGATCGGCGCGGGATGGTGCGCCTTCTCCGCGGTCAATGGCTACGCCGTCACCATGGAACAGCGGGGAGCCTCGGAATTGACAACCTGTTACGACCTCATGACTGGCAAGATTATGTGGTCACATGCAACGCCTGCCCGATACCAGAATAAGTTGGGAGGAATTGGTCCGCGAAGCACACCCACCGTGCATGAAGGAAAGGTCTACTCCATTGGAGTGACCGGGACGTTGAACTGTCTCGATGGCAGGGACGGCTCAGTGATTTGGGCGAAAAACATTCCCGCCGAGGTTGGCATTACGGCTGCGGAAGATGCCGAAGCAGTGTACTACGGTCGCTCCAATTCGCCTTTGATAGTCGATGACCTGGTGGTCGTTTCCGGCGGAGGCACCCCTAATAAGGGCTTCCATTCGTTAATTGCATATGACAAGAAGACCGGGCAAGAGAAGTGGCGGGGTGGCACAGACCAGATCAGCTACGCCTCTCCATCGCTGGTTGAAATTTGCGGCGTAAGGCAAATTTTAAGCGTGAACGAGCAGACCGTTTCGAGTCATGACCCGCTTACCGGCAAGATGCTATGGTCGCATGCCTGGCCAGGTAACAATCTATCCAACTCCAGTTCCTCACAAGCGGTTGTGATTGCTGCCGACAAAATACTGCTTTCAAAAGGATATGGGAATGGAGCGATGCTACTGCAGATATCTCGATCCGATGATGGTAAATGGTCTGCAGAAAAAGTTTGGAAGAAACATAATGTGCTACGCACCAAATTTGCAAATGTGGTCGTAAAGGATGCTCACGCTTTCGGTTTAAGTGATGGAATTCTTCAGTGCGTTGAAACTGCAACGGGCCGAATCCGTTGGAAGAAGGGTCGCTACGGGCACGGACAAATTCTTCTAGTCGGTGAAAAAATCGTTGTGCTTGCTGAAGATGGAACGGTCCATCTGGTGGCGGCAAATCCGCAAAGGTTTCAGGAACTCAGCAAGTTCAAGGCGATTGATGGAATCAGTTGGAACAACCTCTGCCTGTACGGACCTTATTTATTGGTTCGTAACTCCGAGCAAGCTGCCTGCTTTAAATTGCCTACCAAATGAGATGGTGTGCGAGTCGGACTTCGATTATGCATTGATTTCGAACACTGCTTCCAGTTCAACAGCCACGCCAAGGGGTAGGCTTGGCGCTCCTACCGCGCTGCGAGTGCCGACACCATGCTCTTCACCAAAAATATCGCGAAAGAGTTCGCTACATCCGTTGATAACCGCCGGCTGCGCTGTAAAGTCTGCCGTACAATTGACAAACCCTAGGATTTTGACCACCCGGACTACCCTATCCAGGCTACCGAGTTCCTCTCGAAGACTCGCAAGCACCGCTAAGCCGGCTTGTCGTGCCGCAGCGAATCCTGCATCCGCATCGAGTTGATCACCCAATTTTCCGAGAATGAAATTTCCCTGCGGGTCCGCCGGCAAATGTCCAGATGTCGTCAGCATGTTTCCCGATACGAGCACGTTTCGATACACACCCTTCGGTGCCACCGGATCTGGTAACTCAATCCCCAGATTCCGCAAAGACTCTTCCGCCGATTGCATTGTTTCCAGCCCTTTCATGCGAACAGATTGCTCGCCCGGATCATTTTTAATATCCGATCAATCAATCACCTTATTGAGAGGATATTCTACAATTCCCTCCGCACCGACCGAACTTAAGCGAGGAATGATTTCCCGAACAATTGACTCCTCAATGATGGTCACTACGGAAACCCATTCACTATCGGCCAAATCAGAAACCGTAGGTTTTTTGAGTGCGGGGAGAAGCAAAAGCACTTCTCCTAAATTTTTTCGCGGAATGTTCAGCATCAGTCCAACCAGATGCTCGGCATTCATCGCGCCCTTGAGCAACATCGCAATGTCATCAATTTTTGTCTTCTTCCAGGATTCCCGGTAAGCTTCATGATTTGCAATAAAGCGGGGCGTGCTCTGGAGCACTTCGGCGACAATCCGTAAATTGTTTGCGCGCAGCGAACTGCCTGTTTCTGTCACTTCAACAATTGCATCGGCCAGTTTCGGGGGCTTCACTTCCGTCGCACCCCAACTAAATTCGACGTTCGCTTCAACGCCATGTTGCTCAAGAAAGCGGGTTGTCAAACCTACCGCCTCGGTTGCAATTCGGGCGCCAGCTAAATCTTGCACCGTTTGCACCTTAGAATCATTAGGCACGCAAAGTACCCACCGCACCGGTCGACGACTCACCTTGGAGAAAACCAACTCGCTGACTTCGTGAACATCGGCACCGGTTTCCATGATCCAGTCGTGTCCGGTAAGCCCTGCATCTAAAACGCCTGCTGCAACATACCTCGCCATTTCTTGCGCACGGATCAATAAACATTCAATCTCCGGGTCGTCAATCGCGGGAACGTAACTTCGAGAACGAAACGAGATTTTGTAACCGGCCCTACGAAACAATTCGCCTGTCGCCTCCTGCAAACTTCCTGCAGGGATGCCAAGCTTTAGTATTTTTTCATCACTCATTTACGGTAAACCTCCTCGGGATCAAAGATCCGCTCACCAACAATTTCTAGGCCATCAGGCGTTTTTTGGCGAAAAAAGCAACTACGGTATCCGAGATGGCAGGCAGCACCACCAATTTGCCGCACCTTCAGCAGCAGGGTGTCCCGGTCGCAATCAAAATAAAGCGAATCCAACTCCTGGACGTTACCGCTCTCCTCCCCTTTGCGCCAAAGCTTTCCTCGCGAGCGACTGAAGTAAACGGCTCGACCCAATCGCAGCGTCTCTTCGTAGCTTTCCTCATTCATGTAGGCGAGCATTAATACCTCGCCCGTTTCGACATCTTGGGCAATCGCAGGAATCAGACCATCCTGGCTCTTGGAAAAATCAGGGAAATCTCCGCTTTCCCCGTTCTGGGTGTTACTCATTCGATTCGATCTATCCACTAAAAAGGAAGCAGGTTAGGCTTTAGCAAGCCTTTCAGCATACCCTTCCCCCACATCCGGGGCCAGGAGGGATTTTTTAACGCTGATGGAGAGTTAAGGCGTTACGCTGGTTTCGACCTCGAATCAAAATTGGGGCCATGCAAGTTAAAGACCGCTCGTTCCTGATCACCGGAGGATCCTCCGGACTCGGTGCCGCCTGTGCGACAGCGCTTGCCGCCGCCGGGAGTCGCGTCATGATTGCCGATGTAAATCGGGACGCGGCGGAGAAACTAATCGGTGAAAGCGATTTAAAGATCGCATTCACTCAAGCCGACGTTCGAAACGCCACAGAAATGCAATCGGCAATTGACGCGAGTCTACATGACCATGGGCCGCTCCATGGATTGATCACGTGCGCAGGTATCCTCCGAGGATCACGCATCATCGGCCGTGAAATGCCACACGATCTAGAAATTTTCCAGCAAATTATCGACGTTAATTTGGTAGGCACATTCAATGCAATGCGCTTGGCCGCTGCGGCCATGACCCAAACGTCCCCCGATCAAGATGGAGAGCAAGGCGTCATCATCACAACCTCGTCTATTGCGAGTTGGGAGGGACAGATCGGTCAGGCAGCCTATGCCGCGGCCAAGGGAGGTGTTGCGAGCATGACTCTCCCGGCAGCTCGCGAACTTGGAAAACACGGGATCCGTGTTGTCTCGATTGCACCGGGAATTTTTGATACCCCGATGATGGAAAAGGTAACTCCCGCAATTCGCGACTCACTGGAAGCTCAAATCCCCTTTCCACAACGATTCGGACAACCCTCTGAATTTGCCCAATTGGTGCGACAAATCATCGAAAATCAGATGCTCAACGGAACGGTAATCCGGCTCGACGCAGCGGTCCGCATGGAAGCAAAATAGTGCACGACGTCGGCATCGCCCGCAGCCCCTTAAAACCAACCGTGCGCAAGGTACCAATCTACCGTTTCCTGTAATCGATCCTGAAGCGAAGCTCGGGGTTTAAAATCAAGTTCCTGTTTTATTTTTTTGCAGCAGCAGGTCCAACTTCCGGCCGCTCCTTCGCGAGCTTTATCCAACGAGAATACTCCGGGCCGCCCCCGCAATCTGGAAAACGTTGATGCTGCCGCCCCCAGGGTCAGAGCCAGTGTATCGGGCACCGGTAGCTTGGCGACGGTCGTTCTTCCTACGGCATGGCCGATCATGTCTCCCAGATCGCGATAAAGTGGCGTCGCATCGTCGGCAACAAAATAACAACCCTGAGAGAAAAATTCGCGGTTCGCGTCGGTTACATCTACCCGCATACCTGCACGTGCCGCCAGGAGAATGCTGTGAGCGAGGTCTTCCGCATGAATCAGAGAAATTTTTCTTCCATGCCGCATTCCGGGTACCGGGTGAATGCCGAATCGCTTGATCGGCCTGAAAATATAAAATCCACTTCGATCACCCCCGCCAAAAACAAACGGGGGTCGCAAAATGGTCACGGGTACTCGGTCGGCGGCGGCGGCAACCGCTAACTCACCTGTCCGCTTACTGCTTCCATAGTGAGAAACCGGACTCACTGGATCTATTTCATTTCGCAAATGCTCTATGGACACCCCGGCGGCGGCAATACTTGAAATCAAGATGAAGACAGGAGGATTTTCCAGTTCCGCACAGGCATTTACCAAGTGCCGCGCACCCTGCCCGTTCACCTGTTCAAATTCATCTCGCCGAAGGGCGGTCATCAAACCACCTAGATGGATCACGAGATCGACATCCTTGGCGGCCCCGGTAAGCGTCTCCGGTCGGGCAAGGTCGCCCAGGATTCGCTCGACTCCCTGCTGAGCAAGCGATTGGCTCCGCTCAAGATTTCGGACAAGACATCGCACCTCAAAGCCACTTGCCAACAGCGCATCCTTGACGTATCGGCCGACAAAACCTGTTGCTCCCGTCAAAAGTGCTTTCTGCATCCGAGATCATCCTGGCAAATGATTGTGTCCGGAATCCAATTTACCGCAGAACAGCCGCGGGACCAACGAACTTCGCAGCGGGCTACAAAAGATACTAGGGGCGACAGCAAATGGCTATCCTTGATGGGCCGGGTGAATCGCGATAGGATGGCCCACCTGCATCATAACCCCCCCACGTGTCCTGTTTCTCGAGCGCTGGTGCCGCTCCCCAACGAGGATGGGACCAGGTTTTTGATATCGTCCTCTGACGAAAGTTCCTGCAGATGTCAGATCGAGAGGTGGTTCTCACCGGGTTCGGTATCGTGAGCCCGATCGGTATAGGCAAGGATGCCTGCTATGAATCCCTGCATCGGGGACATAGCGGAGTTGCCCCGATACAGTCCTTTGACGCCAGTACATCACGCTGTTCGATTGCAGCGGAAATTCGCGATTTTGAACCCAAACAATATGTGCGACCCCGCAAAAGCTTGAAGGTGATGTCCCGCGATATCCAAATCGCTTTTGCCGCATCGGAAATGGCAATCACCGACGCGGGCCTTTCTCCGGAGGCAGGTGAGCCGGAGAGAAAGGGTGTGATTTTCGGCACGGACCTGATTTATACCGATGCCGAATCTGTGAGTAGTGCCTATCACAGCTGCATGGAAAATAATCACTTTGATTTTTCTCTTTGGGGAACACGTGCGCTAGAAAATTTATATCCGCTTTGGCTGCTCAAATATCTTCCCAACATGTCTGCGTGCCATATTGGGATTGCACAAGATGCTCGCGGGGCAAATAACTCCATCACGGTTGGCGACACTTCGAGTTTAATTGCAATCACCGAGGCGGCACATGCGATTGAACGCGGCACGCTGGATATTGCCATCACGGGTGGGACAAGTTCGCAAATGAATCCAACCGTATACGATTTTCGCGGTCGAGGTCGTTTCAGCCAACATCAGGGTGACCCGGTTGAGGCATGTCGTCCGTTTGATCGGGATCGGGATGGAACCGTCCACGGTGAGGGTGCCGCTGCATTTATTCTGGAGAGTCGCAGCCATGCCGAAAAACGTGGGGCCGACATTATTGCCACCGTTGCCGGAACCGCAAGCTGCTTTGAACCTTCAAAATCCACACCGACGCAAGAAGGCAGCCGCCTGACCGGCAGCGCGATTCGTCATAGCATCGAGCGTGCTATCCGCGATGCGGGTGTTGCGATTGAGGAGATTGATCACGTTAACGCACACGGTATTGCACTTCCTCACGAGGATCATTTGGAAGCAACCGCCATTCATGCTGTACTCGGCGATACGCCGGTCATCGCTCCCAAAAGCTACTTCGGGAATATTGGTGGCGGGGGTGGAGCCGTAGAGATGGCGATCAGCCTTCTGGCTTTCCAGGAGGGAATTCTTCCGATATCACTCAATTATGAAAATCCGGACCCTAAATGTCCGGTTAACGTAGTGCATCATGAGCCTCGAAAAGTGGAAAGCCGAGGGGCGGTTCTGCTCAATCAGGGCCGCGATGGTCAAGCAGCTGCACTGGTCCTGATGGCCGAATAATTCAGTGACCGCCTTGATGGCTTACTGATGCTTCGGTGTCCGGATGACCGGTTCATGGATCGTCGGCGCCCGAGACGCATGAGCCGACTGTGATGAATAAGGGGTCGGAATCGGCGGATTCGGACTGCTGCTTGCCGCGGGCGCTTCAGTCATGCTTTGCTGCCGGGTATTCGCTTTTTTTTCCAGTCCTCGCGTAAACAATTTACCGAGGGGACCGGTCAAGAGAGCCGGGAGGAAGATTAAATCACCAACCAAGGCCGCAGAGAGTAAAAACATCATCAGATAGCCGAAACGTTGGGTCGGCGTAAAGGTACTGAGAGCAAAGACTCCCAAACCGAGTCCGCCGATAATGGTGGTTTCAATCATAGCCGTTGCACACCGCTCATAGGCCATACGCACCGCGCCACGCCGATCGAGCCCGCTGATAATGCCTCGGCGGAACCAAGTCAGGAAGTGCACCGTATCATCCACCGCAACACCCATCGCCACACTGGCGGTCATCATGGTTCCGATATCGATCAGCGCTCCTATCCAG
>JAYZMM010000039.1:0-15416 GCA_036153155.1 Planctomycetota bacterium | reverse complement strand
AACGACCGAAAGACGGTGGTATCCGGTGATCGATATGAGCCGCTGCACAAATTGTATGGAATGCATCGACTTCTGTCTGTTCGGTGTCTACGGCATGGATCAGCAGGATACGATTCTGGTGGAACAACCAGATAACTGCCGGAAGGGATGCCCTGCCTGCTCCCGTGTTTGTCCCGAAAACGCAATTATATTTCCCACCCACAAATCTCCCGCGATTGCCGGCAGTGCGGATGTCGCGGCGGCTTTGAAAATTGATCTCTCAAAACTGTTCGGTGCCCCCGAGGATGACGCAGTGGACGTAGCAGTTCGTGAACGTGATGAGCAACTTCTGATCGCAGGCCGAGCGGTAGTCGGTGATTCGGTCGGGATTACTCGTGCCAAAGCTGCAACGGGAGAACCAGATGATTTGGATCTATTGATCGATCAACTCGACGCACTCGATCTTTGATTTGAATCGGCGTCCAGCGCAGAGATATCAACAAATGTGTTCTGCGCGTTTACCTTTGTCGAACCGTTCGGTTCGCGATACAACGGCAAACCCGCGTCATAGGCACCGAAATCGTGGTACCAGTGCTTCTTTGCCAGCCGGTAAAGATAGCTTCGCTCCGGTATTTCGTGCCCTACATCCCACTGCGATGAACGAGGTTGCATTTGCGCCAGTTCCGCCCGCGCCGTACCCCGCGCCGTACTATCACGTGCCGAATGCGTCTCAACCAGCTGCTCAATCAGGTCAGGGCGTTCCAGTACGATGCAACCACGAGTCGACTGCGATGCAAGTTTACGGAAATCTCGGAGAAATTCCGACCCGTTAAATATTTCCCAGAGGGTTTTATCGTCTTCGATCGATTCGGTGGCAAACTGCACGATGGGACACGGTTCCACATCGCCCCATGGGCTGATGTGGTGACTGATACCAGTTGCCGCCGGACAGAGCGCATGCCCCTGGTCGTCGTAGTAGGCATCTACCACCCCGATTGGTTTCTCTGCACGAATGTTGACGACAAATTGTCGCACCCGCCGTTGTTGTTCGGGGGAAAGGGCTAGGGAAGGCTCTGCGTCGGGACCCACTGGGCGGTAAGTATGAAACCAAACGTACATGACGCCCATTTCGATCAGACGATCAATCCAGTCTTCGCGCACCAGGTCATCGATATTGGTCTGACAGACGCTGGTTGCAACACCGGTCAAAAGCTTGTGGCGGATGCTGTTTTCAAGGCCGGCCATGGTCTTGGAAAGTACCTTTGATTTGCCTCGTCGCTGGTCGCTTATGATTTCATTACCTTCAACGCTGATCAGCGGCGTCACATTGCCCAATTCGCGCAATTTTCCAGCAACCTCGTCAGTGATGAAATGACCATTCGTGAAAACCTGAAAATAAGCGTCCGGGTGATGCGAGAGGATTTGCAACAACTCTGGATGCATAAAGGGTTCGCCACCGAGAATGCCAAAAAAGCTATTGCCCAACTGCTTGGCTTCATCAATCACCCGATCGACCGATTCGACCGAGAGTGTTTGCTGTGGCGCTGAGACGTCGACCCAGCAACCCTGACAGCGGAGATTGCAACTGTTAACGATCGAGAGGTAAATAAACGGCGGAAAATACTCACCACGTCGTAAACGACTTTTAAACCGTTGCACCGAGCGAACGCCTTTGAAACCCATATTCCAGAGGAACTTCCAAACCAGACGCTTGTCTGTTTCCCGCAAGACGCGTTTTGCCATCTTGAGATACATGGGCCAATAGAATCGAGCGGATTTCCGGTGGTTTGATCAGAGGCAACAACAAGACCCCGATAACGTTACCGATTATACCGGTTGGCCTGAGGTGGTGTCAGGGATCGGGGCTCAGACTCTCGACACTGCAGCATAGACGGTTTAGAGTGGAAGGCGAGTGCTCCGAGGTCCCCGCACCGACTTTCTTGTACGCAGAGTCAGCAGCAGAGTCAGTAAATATGGTCGAACGAATCGAGGCCGCCTATAAGACCGTGTCGGCCGATTTATTGGCTGCGTCCAATGCGTCCGGTTTTTGGCCCGGACAACTGTCAAGTTCTCCGCTCTCGACTGCAACGGCAGTGAGCGCCCTGGTTTGCTGCGAACTGGAAATGCAACGAAAAGATTGTCTGCAAGAAGAATGGTCCGAGAAGATCCGTTTGTTGATATTTTCTGGGCTTCACTATCTCGCAAAACAGCAGAATGAAGATGGCGGCTGGGGTGATACGGATCGCAGTCGCTCCAACATTGCGACGACCATGCTTGTAAGAGCCGCTTTTCAGTTGGCCGGAGCACCGGCGCACCCGATCGAACTGCTGCCGAAAGCCGACGCTTACATTCAACGTGAAGGTGGGGTGAGAGGACTTCGGCGACGGTATGGTCGCGACAAAACATTTGCCGCACCCATTCTAGCCAACGCGGCAATCGCAGGGATGATTCCCTTCAATCGTGTGCCCACGTTGCCGTTCGAGTTGGCTTGCTTGCCCCGGGCAACTTATCGCCACCTACGCCTTCCGGTTGTCAGTTACGCGTTGCCCGCACTTGTCGCAGTCGGCCTGGTGAAATTCAAACATGCCCCACCGCTTAATCCGATTACTCGGTATCTCAGAAAACGATGCATTGATAAGGGACTTCGTCGAGTCAAAGAGATGCAACCGGAAAGTGGTGGATTTTTAGAGGCGATTCCGTTAACAAGTTTCGTCGCGATGAGCCTCGCTTCGGCCGGGTATGCTGATCATCCAGTCGTTGCAGACGCTGTCCGTTTCCTTGCAGATTCAGTGCGGGACAACGGAAGCTGGCCGATCGACACCAACTTGGCTGTTTGGAATACGAGCCTGAGCACCGCAGCGCTATGTAAAGGACGCAGCGAAACTGGCATTGACGACCCGCGTCCAGGCAACATCGAAGAAGACGCCCACCGAGAAGAATTCTCACCGCACGTAGTTCGTGATTGGATTCTGGCACAACAACACATCCACCAGCACCCTTATACCGGAGCTTTGCCGGGCGGATGGTCTTGGACGGAACAGAGTGGCGGCGTACCTGATGTCGATGATACGTCGGCGGCACTTATCGCGTTGCGGGCTTTAACCGCCCCACGCGACATGGCGGGGCTGCCTCAACACGATGCAGTTGATACGGCAACGGATCGACCGAACCGCGGCGTTTTGGATGAACAGGTTTACTTAGCCGCAAGCCTTGGTAGCGACTGGCTAATAAAAATTCAAAATGAGGATGGTGGCTGGCCGACGTTTTGTCGGGGTTGGGGAAAGCTTCCCTTTGACCGGAGCGGCGCGGATCTCACGGCCCATGCGATCCGAGCCCTGACGTGCTGGAAAGACTCGGCAGCCACGAGCGGATTTACGGATTCCCCGGCCGATCAGACACGACTCGATCGCATTGAGTCATCCATCGAGAGAGGTTTTACTTTTTTGGAGTCCATGCAACAGGAGGATGGTCACTGGCTGCCGCTATGGTTCGGAAACCAGGCACAAGAGGACGAAGGCAATCCCGTATACGGCACCGCGCGGGTCTTGTTAGCCTACCGCGATGCGGGAAGACTGGATCAAGCGGAGGCAGCGAAAGGCTTCTACTGGCTGCTTTCTGCCCAGGACCTAGGCTGGGGGTGGGGTGGAAGTGGACGTCACATCGCAAAGGATGGGCCCCACGAACCATCGAGTGTCGAAGAAACCGCCCTGGCCTTAGAGGCTTTGCTCTGCCACCCGAAAATCAAAACTGATCCCTCCATACAACACATGGTCCTTAAAGGACTTGCATGGCTTACCGATAGCATCGAACGGGGCAACCATGAGCGAGCGGCCCCGATCGGGCTCTACTTTGCGAAGCTTTGGTATTATGAGAGACTATATCCGTTGATTTTTGCAACATCGGCGCTGGCAACTGCAACGCACGTATTTGGCACCGCCCCCCTGCCCTCCACCACCCAAAATCCGCGTGGGCTGCAAGTGCAGAGCACACGTGGGTAAGCAATCCATTGAGCGAAACCGTGGCTACAACCTCTGCAGAAAATGACGCGGCAATCGAGCGGAAACGCCCCGCGCGTCGCAAAACGAGCCACCTGAAGCAGGTCCCCCCCAACCGTGCGCTTCGGGAGCAAATTCGCAGCGAGTGCCAACGATTTGCGGCAGGCTTAAATAAGTCGAACCCGCTCAGCAAGGATGACCTTGAGACCCACGCACGAAGTATTCTGACTGGACTCAATCAACCCGAGGGCTATGTTGGTTGGACGATGGTTTTACTTTCCTCCGAATTCTTTCGGGAGCAGGTTGCAGCAACCCCCTACGAGCGACGTCTGCTGTTGCTACCCCATTGCCTGAAACATGCGGAAGGGTGCCCGGCTGATTATGATGAGTTCGGGCTAGACTGCCGACAGTGCGGGGCTTGCAGTATTGCCGATTTTCGAGCGCGGGCCGAAGACCTCGGTTACAAGGTGTTGGTCGCGGAAGGCTCACCAATTGTGCTGAAAATTATCATCGGCGGCTACGTCGATGCGATCCTAGGCGTGGCCTGCCTTAACGTATTGGAAAAGGCAATCGATAAAATATTACTCGCCGGTATACCCTGCATGGCAGTACCACTGCACTCGAGCGACTGTCGCAACACATCGGTCGATGAAGATTGGGTATCGGAAATGATCACCGTGGAGCAGCAGACCAAGCCGGTTCAAACACAAAGCTACATCCACCTAATGCGAGCTGCCGGCGGGTTACTAGAGCGGGATAAATTGGAACGCATTGCGCCGCGATTGCGACAACAACCTGGACAAGATGGGGCATCGGACGAGAGATACGATCCGATTGCGTCGACCGAAGCAATTGCTTACGACTTTCTTGCAAGCGGGGGCAAACATTCCCGGCCGTTTATCACGCTGGCAACGTACGATGCGGTCACCGGCGGCAACGCGACGCTCACTGATGGTGCCTCCTATTGCAACTCCTTTCCGGATGAAGTTCTTAGAACCGCGCTATCGATTGAAACGTTCCATAAAGCATCTCTTGTTCACGATGACATCGAAGATGACGACTCTTACCGTTACGGTAGTGAAACGTTGCATCGAAAATACGGAACTGCGACGGCCATCAACGTAGGAGACTATTTGATCGGTCTCGGATATCGTTTGGTGAGTCGAGATGCGGATAAACTGGGACATCAGGTTGCCGCCGATATCACAGAGGTTCTTTCCGATGCCCACATGCGACTCTCAGAAGGACAAGGGGCAGAACTGATCTGGCGTGATCAGAAGCAGCGAAAGCTGACACCACTGGATGCCTTAAAAATTTACGCGCTTAAGACGGCCCCCGCCTTTGAAGCGGCCCTCTTGGCGGGCCTGCGATTGGCAGGGCCACTAGATACGTATCGAAAACCGATTCGACAATTTGCGAGGCACCTTGGTGTGGCATTCCAAATCCTCAATGACCTGAAGGACTGGTCGGGCGATGAGGACAATAAACTTTCACAAGGAACTGACATCCTCGGTGGTCGCCCCACCCTGCTCTGGGCACTTGCGGTGGAAACATTGAATGAACAGGAACAACAGGACCTGTTCTCTTTTGTAAATGACAAACCCACCGAAACGATGCTGCTTTCTCGCATTGGCAATCTATATAAAACAGCCGATGTCTTCCAAAAAGCATCTCAGTTGGTCGATAAGTATCAACAGCGTGCGGAAGAAATAGTCGATCAACTGGAAAATGAAAGCTTTCGTCGTTTGCTTTATTACTTGATGGAGACGGTCCTTGATCGGGGAAGCGCTCCGGTTTTGGAACCTGATGTCGTTGAGTTGCGTGCCGATGTGTCATCCTAATCCTGAATTGATCGACTTGCTTCGTCTGTTCTATGAGGATCCGGCCCAATGCGGACAGCTAACCGCGATTGAAAGAGAGCGGGTGCCGAGCGATTATCGGCGATTGTTGGCGCACAATGAGCATATGACGGTGGCAATGGAAGCCCACCATGAAAGTCTGGTCGATGTTGAGATTCTCGAATCTCGTCAGGAAAAAACCAGCTATGCACGAAAAATTCTTTTGCGACGACAGCGGGATGCGGCGGTCGTCCAATTCGGAATTCTTCGGATACGTTTCGATTTACTTGAGGACGCGGTCCGAGAGGAAATTTTAGGAGGTCGAAGGCCCCTGGGTCGGATTCTTGTCCGTCACAATGTGATGCGGACCGTTCGACTCGAAACCTTGTGGCAGGTCAAACCCGGATCCGACTTAACATCGCTGTTCGAAACACCTCCCGGAGTGTGTACCTACGGAAGAAGTGCCACCATTGATCTATGCGGAAAAAAAGCGGTCGAAGTTCTGGAAATTGTTCTCCCGGAAGAAAAAATCTATACTGGTCTTTGATGCCTTTGCCCCCTAGACTTTTGGGGCTCTATATCTAAACCGTTATGCCAACCATGAAACACGAAGATTTCGATTGTGTCGTGCTAGGGGCGGGACCAGCCGGAACAGCGGCCGCCACGCTCGTTGCTGAGGCCGGTTTCAGCACACTCTTAGTGGACCGAGAGTCTTTGCCTCGATTCCATGTCGGTGAGTCGCTGATGCCCGAGACATACTGGCCTCTTCAACGGCTAGGAGTTTTGGATCGACTGAAAAAGGGCCCTCATACAAAGAAATACAGCGTCCAATTTGTGAATCATGAGGGACGTGCCTCAGCACCCTTTTATTTCAATCAGCATGATCCTCGAGAGTGTTCGCAGACCTGGCAGGTCGTTCGTGGTGACTTTGACCAGATGCTCTTTGAGAATGCTCGTGCGAAGGGAGCGGATTGCCGCGACAAGACGAAAGTCGTCGAGATTCTTTTTGAGGGTGATTCGAAGCGATGCACAGGCGTTTTGCTGCAAGACGATGACGGTCAAGTAACCGAAGTCAAAGCGTCTGTTGTAATGGATGCCACCGGCCAGCAGTCACTGATTGCGAATCGTTTAGGAATACGCAGGGAAAATCCCCAGATGCGGAAGGGCGCGATCTGGACTTATTTTCGCGGGGCGGTGCGAGGTGAAGGATTAGACGCTGGGGCAACCGTCATTCTGCATACTGGCAACAAGGATTCGTGGTTCTGGTTTATTCCGCTTAGAGAAGGTATTACCAGTGTTGGCGTTGTGGGAGATAGCAGCTATCTCTTTTCCGGGGGACGAAAACCCGAAGCAACCTTTGCCCGAGAACTTGCAATATGTCCAGCGCTCCAGGAACGATTGCAGGGAGCTGAACAGATCGAATCGTTTCGAGTTGCACGCGAATTCTCCTATAAGTCAACCGAAGCTGCGGGAGATGGCTGGGTGCTAATTGGGGATGCCTACGGATTTATTGATCCCGTTTACTCGTCTGGAGTGTATTTCGCGTTGAAAATGGGAGAGATGGCAGCTGACTGTGCGGTGGAGGGTTTAAAAAAATCGGACACCTCAGCAGCCCAACTCGGTGCTTGGTCCAATGAGTTCGATACGGCAGCGAATCATTTGCGTAAATTGGTCGCAGCCTTTTACACGCGCGAATTCAGCATTGCAAAATTCATCAAGGCGCACCCTGAGCATCGAACCAACCTTGTTGATCTTCTCATTGGGCGCATCTTCCACCCGGAAGCGGGTCGGATCTTTGAAGACATGGACCCCTGGTTGGCCGAGGCAAAGAGTGCGAGTGTCGCCTCGCTGTAATCGGTCTAGCCCTGCAAGTGGCCAAGCATTGACTTTGGATTCGATCACTGGGTGACAGACCGGTTGCACCCGCCATGCTCATTGTTTTCCGTGGCGTGCAAACTACACACCGACCTCCCGCAAGCGTTGCATGCTTGCTTTCTTTCCGGACCAGCGAACTGAGGAAATATTCAAAATACGTAAAAACAACACTCTGTTGAATTGTCCCTTTTTACGTAATCGCATTTGATAATTCTGCAGACCCTTACCGATGAATATGTTTGTGAGTTTGTTTCTACCGGTGCTATTGGTATGAGATCCGCCCAATCACACCGTTTTTCCCATCAGAATTTTGGAGTCCAATCTTTCATGCTCAAATGCAAAACAATTTGTCGTTCGGCGGCTTTCCTCGCCCTCGCCGTAACGGCCCTCGGTCAGCCAGCATACCTGTTGGCCGCCAACCCCAGCAGCAAAACCGACGTCGTCGATGTGGCTTTGCAAGGGAACAATGAACTTCACGGGCGAGTGATAAACGCTGAAGGACAGGCCGTCTCAGGCAGTATTGTGGTGCTAACCGATTCGCAAAATGTGCCTCTCGTCCGCACCGTTGCGGATGAAGATGGTCGCTTTGCATTCTCCCAAGTACCGACCGGAACCGCGGTGTTGTATACCGAGCAAAGCCAAACGCCGGTGCGGACCTGGGCTGCGGATACGGCTCCCCCGGTAGCGCAACCGGAAGTCATACTCAATGAAAATGGCCCCACTGTTCGGGGACAGCTTGGGGGCATCGACGTACGCACTGCGACGATCCTCACCGCCTGGGGTGTCGGGCTTGGCATCGGCGTCTACTATGGCGTCAGGGATGCCAGCTGATAGAGGCACCGCATGGATCTTAAGCTTGATAAACATTAAAAGCTTGAGATTTTGATCAGCCTCCAAGAGTGAGCTACGAAGTCCGGCCTCCGCGAGGGGCGCCGGACTTTTTTTGCGCGCCGATCGATTCTCATCCCAAGGTGCCCCCTTGTGCGAACCATCCTCTACGGCCTAACGTGGGTCCATTGCTCATTGACTCAGCTTTACGGCGTAATTCGCATGCGAAAATTCTGCATCTGGTCCTTGGTGGCGATTTTGTTAGTCCTCCATCAGGACAACTGGTTTTGGACCGATGGCAAACTCGTGTTCGGTTTTATGCCCATCGGCTTGCTCTACCATGCGGTAATCTCCGTCGCTGCGGCCTGCCTCTGGTTTGCCGCAATCCTTTTGATCTGGCCGGAGGGAGTGGATGGCGAAGCGTCCTCAGATGATGCGGTACGCAAGGAAAATCAGGGAGCAGCAGAGGCCTGATGGAACGAGAATTTAGTGAGCAATTCGGCGAACTAATCATCATCAGTGGTTACTTGATGCTCCTGTTGGGGTTGGGTCTTGCCGCAAGTCGACTCTTTCGAGGGACCCGCAAAGATTATTTGTTGGCGAGCCATTCGATCGGGCCATTCCTGCTGCTGATGTCCCTCTTCGGTACGACGATGACTGCATTTGCGCTGGTCGGTTCCTCCGGGGAAGCGTTTAAAGTCGGGATTGGGGTCTATGGGATGCTGGCCTCCTCCAGCGGTATCATTCATTCGCTCTGCTTTTTTCTAATTGGAATCAAACTTTGGTCATTGGGTCGTCGCCATGGTTACACGACGCAAATTCAATTTTTTCGTGATCGATTGGAAAGCGATCGCATCGGCCTTCTGCTGTTTCCCATTCTGGTTGGCCTTGTGATCCCCTATCTTTTGATCGGTGTGATCGCCAGCGGAACGGTGATTCAGACGATGACCTCGGGTTCTTTTCCCGAACTGTTTCCCACTTCAAATCCTGCCACCAACGGTGGAGTTCCCAATTGGCTTGGTTCCTTGGCGACTTGCCTGGTGGTTTTGATTTACGTGTTTTTCGGCGGAATGCGCGGAACAGCTTGGGCGAATGCGTTTCAAACCATTGTGTTCATGGTTCTGGGAATTTTGGCATTTCATGTGATTGCAACCCAACTTGGAGGTGAAGAAACGCTGCTGGAAAATCTCCGCAAAGTGACAAGTGCTGTCCCCGAGAACAAGGTGACGCGGATGGAGATGTCCAAAATGCGATTTTTCACCTACTTGCTGGTGCCGCTTTCGGTCGGCATGTTCCCTCATCTGTTCCAACATTGGTTGACCGCACGTAGTGCGGGCAGTTTTAAATTGCCGGTCGTTGCGCATCCGATCTTCATTATGATCGTTTGGGTTCCCTGTGTTCTGATCGGGATCTGGGCGACTTCCAGTTTGATCCCCGCAAAACCACCTCTTCCCTCCAATCCCAACGCCATCCTTCCGTTTCTGGTCAAAACGCAGACCGGCCCCTTGCTGGGCGGCTTGCTGGCGGCAGGCATCCTGGCGGCCATTATGTCATCCCTCGATAGTCAGTTCCTCTGTCTGGGTACGATCTTCAGTAACGATATGGTGACCCATTACTATGGACGGGAGAAAATTAGTGACCGCGGACAAATCCTGCTCGCGCGGATCTTTATTGTGGCCATAGTAGCAATCACCTACCTGCTGAGCCTCTTTCCGCAACGCGGGGTGTTTAACTTGGGCGTCTGGTGTTTCAGCGGTTTCGCGAGCCTGTTCCCGCTGGTATTCGCTGCCCTCTACTGGAAGCGGCTTTCAAAGGCAGGCGCATATGCCGCGATTCTGACCACCATCGTCGTCTGGAGCATCCTATTTTTTCTCTCGGATTTTGGCGCAAATCGGGAATACGCGGTCGTGATCGGGTGGGGTGAAGTGACTTATGAAACAATGCCCGTAGCAACTATTTTTCTTTGTTCTCTGGTGGCAATGATTGTGGTCTCACTCTGTTCAAAACCCCCTTCCGACCAGACCGTCGCAAAGTTTTTTTCCAGGGTTTCACCCCCGCAGGGCGGCTTGCAGATGGAGAACAAATCGCCCACAATGGAAGGGTCTTGAGCAGGACGGAAATAACGCTGCTCAAGCCTTTGTTCGATTGACCTCACGCCAGAGAAACTGAATTTTCCATGCCGAAGTTTGCTCAGAAAAGTCGTCCCCGCCGGGCCAAAGCAAAACCAAAGACGCCGAAAAAGGATCCGATCTTGACCGACGGCGTGCGACCGCATCCGCTGCACATCGATTACAAGGATCTCGATCTTCTGGCAAAGTTGACCAATCGACACGGGCGCATTGTGGGGCGTCGTAAAAGTGGGTGCGGAGCGGTGAGCCAGAGTGCGGTTGCGCAGGCAATCAAGCGAGCTCGGTTTATGGCACTTCTGCCCTACACGGGTGACTGATTGATCCGATCAGCAAATCTCCTATAAGGGAGCCCCGGCTAACGTGGAGCATAGCTCCAGAGGTTTGATAATCATGGCTGAATTCCGCTCTTTGGTCTGCTTACTGAGTCTGCTCTCTCTGACTGTTGCTTCCGGATGCAGTTCCGAAAGTTCATCTCAGGCCGATCGTCAACCGACGATTGAAAAAAAACTCTTCTATTTTGAAGGTGCCCCGCTACATGCAATGGTCGGGGCAGACAAGGCAGAGGGCACCCTCACGCTGATCACACTCGGTGACGATGCAGAGACCATACAACCGGTGATGGCCCAAGAAATCAAACTGGCGATGAGGCACGGAAACCACATGGATCGGTTTACGCTGAAGGCAAAACCGGAACCGAATGATCCAGCGGGTCAATCGAGTGTATTCACAGCCAAAAGCGTTCATTTGGCCAAAGCGTTTGCCGGAAAAGCAGGCCGCTCGGCAGAGTTGCAGTTGGTGCTTGATGGCAAACAACTTGTAGGAAAAATTGAGCAGTCTCACGATGATCACGATCATGACCACGACCACGATCATGACCATGATCACGGCCATGACCACGATCACGACCACGGCCATGACCATGGATCGCCAAATGTGCTGTTGTGGCATGAAGAATTCGCCTTCGAGGGGTACGCTCTGCGACTGGGTCAACACGGCCTGGTGGTCGAGAGTGGTACGGAACTTGAACCGGCTGTGAGTATCGAACGCGACGGTCAGGCCGTCAGCGATGCGAAGATTTCTGTGAGTCTCCTCGATGCAGATGGGGAAAAAACGCTCGCAAAAGCTGAACAAGCCATCTTCGAGCCTGCCACCGAAGAAGAACCCGCGCATTACGCTCAGGACTTCCTATTCGTGCCGAAAAATGCAAAGAAAGTGACGATTCGATATCAAATCGACTTTGCCGACGGATCGACCACCACCCGCGACATCCTCATTCAGACCGAATCGCACGCACATTGATTGGCTGCTATGTCCGCTCCCTTCTGTCACCGACGTCGGGTTGAGTTTCGCGACACTGATGCGGCAGGAATTGTGCATTTCTCTGTTTTCTTTAATTACATGGAGGAGGCTGAACACGCGTTTCTTCGAAACCTAGGCCTTGATGTTTTTCTTCTTGATAATGAAACGGCCATCAGTTTTCCAAGAGTCGCCGCAAAGTGCGATTACCGTTCACCGATTCGATTTGGAGAGTTGGTTGATGTCGAAACCAATATCGAGCGAATTGGCAAAAGTAGTGTCACCTACAAGTTCCTTTTCAGACGCGATGAAACAGTCATCGCCGAGGGGCGGGTCACGGCGGCCTGCTGCGAACTCACCGAAGGAGGAACTCCACGCTCGGTCGCAATTCCTGAAAATGTGCGGGCCAAACTCGAGCGGGCGTGATGGTCCTGCCGTTGAGTCTTTTGCAAACGGATCGTGAGAGTGAATTATCTGGAAAACATGACGCTGCGACTTGCAACCGGTCTGGGACAGTTACCGGATTCGATCAGGGATTCGCACACCGCATATATTTTAAATGCTCAACAGCCCGATGGTGGCTATCGCGGGCGGGAATCAGGAAGCGACCTCTACTACACGAGCTTCGCTCTTCGCGGACTTGCAATCAGTGGGATGTTGCATGGACCCTCCGCTGAACGTGCTGCAATTTTTTTACGTGATCAACTCGATAAGGAGATTGCGGTCGTCGACTTGATCGCTTCGATCTATAGCGTCAAGTTGCTTCAAGTATCAGCCGGACTGGACGTGCTGCAAAAAAAAGGGGCTGCCTGGCATGATCGATTAGTCGAATTTCTTAACAGCTGCCAACGCCCCGACGGTGGCTATGCCCGGGGTCCTGATAATCCGCGGAGCAGCACCTACCAGACGTTTCTGAGTCTGATCTGCTTCGAATTACTCAACGCGCGTCCTAAAGATCCGGAAGCCACGATACGTTTTCTAAAGTCACAGCAACGTGACGATGGCGGATTCGTTGAATTTGCTCCGATGCGACGCAGCGGCACCAACCCTACGGCGGCGGCGATCGGCGGATTAAAAATACTTGATCAGATTCCTGATGCCTTACAGACGGATGTGGCCGAATTTCTTGTGGGCATGCAGACTTCCGAAGGGGGATTGCGGGCCAACACCCGGATTCCGATTGCCGACTTATTGAGTAGCTTTACCGGACTTTTCACGTTGGTTGAACTCGGGGAGCAAGACCGCCTGCAACTCGATCAGCTGGCTCACTTTGTTTCTCAACTCGCGGAGAACGATAGCGGATTTTGTGCTGCGCTCTGGGACACTGAAACGGATGTGGAGTATACGTTTTATGGCCTCGGTAGCCTCGCTCTTCTCGCAACCTTAGGGAAATTTGATCGCGTTAAAGAAGCATCCCATCATCGATGAACGACCCTTCCCCCGACAGCCTGATTGTTCAACAGTTGTGCAAGGAGTATCCCACTCCAGCAGAGCCACTGGTGGTCTTGCGCAACATTGAGATCGAGCTCTCTCAAGGCCAAAGCCTTGCTGTATTAGGACCCAGTGGCTCCGGGAAAAGTACGCTTCTGCATCTTATCGGCACACTCGATGCACCAACCTCAGGCAAGATACGACTAGGCGGCGTGGATCCTTTTTCTTTAGACCCACAAGCATTGGCCCATTACCGAAATCAAAAGATCGGTTTTGTTTTCCAAGAGCATTATTTACTCCCGCAATGCACCCTTCTGGAAAATGTATTACTACCGACATTGGCGTTAGGAAAGCCTCAAACCGCCGCCACGGCACGGGCGCAGGATTTACTCGATCGAGTCGGGCTTGCCGACCGCCAGCGACATCATCCGAGCGAGTGCTCCGGAGGGGAACGACAACGCGCGGCAATGGCACGAGCGATGATGATGAAACCGACTCTACTATTGGCGGACGAACCGACGGGAAATCTGGACCGTCAGACCGCAGATCAGGTCGCTGAGTTACTGCTTGATGTTCAGCGACAGGAGGGCACGATTCTCCTGTTGGCAACCCATAGTCAAGCCTTGGCTGAAAAAATGCAGCGTTCGGCGGAACTGGTGGATGGGTGCTTGCAATCAGGTTAGAAAATTTGCCCGCGGCCCGCAGCTTAACACCGCCAGTCCTCAGACTGCCTAAGCAAAATCGATGCTTGGCCGGTTGCTAGAACATGCGGGCAACCGATAAAATCTCATCTTTCGCATGCGGCCTTGCGGTGGCACGAGATTGTTTTGAGTGTTGAAGGAGGGGAGACGATGGCGGAGAGGATGAAAGCGGGAATTATCGGCACCGGGTTTATCGGTCCGGCGCATGTCGAAGCCGGAAGACGCTTAGGAAACATTGAATTTGTGGCCCTTGCTGAGGCAGATGCTGAGTTGGCTCGCAGCAAGGCTGATCTTTTGTGCATCGAGAAATCTTATGGTGATTATCGCGAGCTTCTGGCAGACCCGGAAGTTCAGGTCGTTCATAACTGCACGCCGAACCACCTGCACTATCAGGTAAACAAAGATATTCTTGCCGCCGGTAAGCATGTAATCAGCGAAAAGCCACTGGCGATGACCAGTGCGGAAAGCCGGGAGCTGGTCCAACTGGCACAGGATTCCGGTCTGATTCATGCCGTCGACTTTAATTATCGCTATTATCCGCTGGTGCAGCATGCCAGACAAATGGTCCAACAAGGCGAATTGGGCGAGGTGTTCACCCTCCATGGTTCCTACCTACAAGACTGGTTGTATCTTCAAACAGACTGGAACTGGAGGCTACAACCGGAGATGTCGGGAGAAAGCCGTGCGGTCGCCGACGTGGGAAGCCACTGGTGTGATCTGCTGCAATTTATTACCGGCGAGAGCATCACTCGCGTCATGGCCGATCTGCGTACCGTGCATAAGACGCGGATGAAGCCCAAAAAAGAAATCGAAACGTATGCTGGTAAAGAACTAACACCCAGTGACTATGAACCGCAGGACATCCACACCGAAGACTATGCTTCCGTGTTCATTGAACTTTCAGGCGGATCGCACGGCGTCTTCACCGTCAGCCAGGTTTCGGCTGGTCGCAAGAATCGTCTCTCGTTCGAACTGGATGGATCTCGCTGTGCCGTGGCCTGGGATCAAGAAAAACCGAACGAGATGTGGATTGGCTATCGGGACAAGCCAAATGAAATCCTGGTGAAGGATCCATCCTTACTGCACGACGCTGCCAAAGAATATGCCCATTATCCGGGTGGGCATCCGGAAGCGTATCCGGATGGCCCCAAGAATCTATTCCGCAACGTATATCGAGCGGTTGAAACAGGTCAAATGCCGGAAGATCCCGATTGGAGTACGTTTGTGGACGGCCACAAGGAGATGGCAATCTGCGATGCGATTCTTCAGAGCAACCGAGAACAAAAATGGACCGAAGTGCAATATTGAGCATCTGATCGCCAAGCGATTCAAACCCTTTTTCCA
>JAYZMM010000038.1:0-9956 GCA_036153155.1 Planctomycetota bacterium | reverse complement strand
ACCTCGGTTGAGCATTGAACCTGAGCCGGAAGGAAGCGGATTCCCTCTTTGTCGACGAGCATTCGCTTCGACGCCTCAATCTCGGTTTGGAATGAGCCCCGGACGCGGATCTGACCCTGTTCGGTTATCGTCGTCGGTGCGCGACATGTGCCTTTGAGCACCAGGTCGACCGAGGCTTGTTTCGGGTCGGGCTGCAGCACCGCTGTTACGTGCGCAGATGTGTTCGCTTGACCTCGCGTGGTGCGACGGTCACTGACCTCATAAATGGTTGTCGCCTGCTGCAGATCGCGCTCAATCATGCGGTTGATCAGCTCAAGTTCGACTTTGCCATATAGATTCGGATGCCGGAAACGATCACGGATCTGATCGATGGTGGGATATCCGCTTTCAATCGATTTTTCGAGACAGTAGAGTTCGCGTCCGATGATGTGGGCATCCGCATAGTTCGGTTGGCTTTCATGTCGGGCCAGCGCCGAAGCCAGTTGAGTTAAACAATGTTCGAATTGCCCATCTTCCGCCATAGCGGTGACGACCTCTGCTTCGTGCACGTATGCTTGCAGCGTTTGTTGCAGTTTTTGAAACGGTTCAAGCTCAATACCCTGGTGATAGCGGCGAAACGAAATCAGCACCTCGGACAATACTTCGAGATCGCTCTGCTCGGCGGCCAACTCATAGAGCAGCGCATCCCATTGCAGGTAATTGCGCCAACCCTCGGCCACTTCCGGTTCGGCAGTGTCCAAAAATGCGGACAGCGCATCAACCGCCAGCAGCAATTGTTCGCGATAGGGTTCCAGTTGGGCGGGGCTCACCGCACGAGGCTTGAGTTGCATGGCCAACTGTTGCCGGATCTGGCGTGCACGCTCGGTTTGGAGCGGCATTTCAGCCGGGGCCTGGGAAAGTAAAAAGTGGATCATGATCCCCGACAAAAGGATCACCCGCCATTCAGCAAACTTGCTCATCTTCACTTGAGGGTTTCTCCCTTGGTGTCCTTAATGTCCTTAATGTCGGGTTGTGCCTGCCGGAACTTATAGCGGACGCTGAACATCTCATCCGAGGACTGTTGGCCGTATTGCACCGTGGCGCTCGGATCCGGGTTATTGGGGTTCAAGTATGAATTATCGAAAACTCCGGTTGCCAAAAGTTCTGTTCCTGCCGGAAGCCAGAGCGGAGTTTCCAACTCGTAGGTTCGCTGCCAGTCGGGATCCCACACCGGCACCGAAAGGATGGTTTCCCGTTTGCTGATTTTGTCAGTTTTCGGATCCCGAGTGATCCGCTCCAGGCGGAATGATTTACCCCGATAGTGGAAATGCGGACGAATCGCGTCAATGAAGACATCATGCTTGAAATAACAGGTGTCCTGCATGATGTGGTGACCTGCATGCGGAGGAATATTAAAACGTCCGATCGGTTTGCGAAAAACTTTGGTATAGACTTCGTCTGCAGGTGGTTCATCGGCCCAGATAAATCCGACACTCGACTTGTCGAAAACCTCTTCCCGATGATTCGGCGTGTAATGGACCTCAAAAATGAGATCCGAATTTTTCGGGATGCGAACGGCCTGCCCGGGTGGATATTGTTTGGCGTTGTATGTGTCTCCCGGAACGTAATCGTTGATCAGGATAGCGCCCTCTGTGTTAAGTCCATAGAGGTCAGCCATGCCCGCAAAAGTCGAATAGTCTTTTTCGGTGTCGCTGCTCGGCACTACGTGGAGGCCCACATGATGCACCACTTCCGTGTTGCCAGGTTTTACCTCGACGGCACGAAACCAGCGGTCTTGTTCGAAGTTGAGTTTCACGCGAAAAAACTGGTAGTCGAGGATCCCTGTTTTAGGGACAAGAAAGCCCTCGGTCGCATAAATGTAATCGGGGGTTCCGATTGCCCACGATGCCGCGTCGGGCCAGACTTTTTCAGGCGGACTGTCCGCAGGGTCCCCTTCGGCAGCCCCACTGCGGACCCAATCACGGATGGTCTGTATCTCTTCATCGGTCAAAATTGCATCGTGCCGCAACTTGCCGTATTTCGGATTTAAAAATCCATGCCAGGGAGGCATCCGTCGCTCGACCACATTCTCAGCGATTCGCTCTGCACTGTAATAGGCATCTTCATAGGTCATCAGTTCAAAAGGCCCGACGCCCCCATCGCGGTGACATTCCTGGCAATGCTCTCGCATTAGCGGAGCAATGTCGCGGTGATAGGTGAGTCCTGCGCGAGGCGGTAATTTCTTCATCCGCTCAATCGGGCATCCGGAAGGCGGCATCGATTGAATAGTAGGAGTATGTCCGGATAGTGTCTGTTCGATCGCGTCGCGGAGGTAATGCACACTTGCCGTGCCACGTCGTCCCTGTCGTTTGAACTGGTTATCAATGGCACCCTGATATTTTTTTTCCCAGTCGGCATTTAGCACAACAACCTCGGGTGTGACTTCCGCGTCCAATAAGTCGGCCAGAAGATGGTCCGTGTCGGAAAAAGCGGGGTAGGGCAAATCCTGGTCGTGGACGTGTTTGGCCATTTCCGGGATTTCGGTACGTGCATTTGGATAGATGGCAAAAAACCTGACACCCTGGTCGGCAAAGTCGGCATACATTGCTTTCAAACGCGGCTGGTAAAGCTGTGCCACCGGGCAATCAACATCAGTGAAAATAAATACCATGACCCGTGTTTGCGCATCTTTTAGTTCGGTCACACCATGCGTCACACCATAAATACTTTTTAGTTTGGGTCGGTCCTCGCTTGAGTTCGGGACTTCAATAACGGTTGCCATCGCGCTGGAGATGGACAGTGCAAAGGACAATGCAAAGAATAAAATCGCTGTTAGCGGTGATAATAGGTATCGCATTAAACAGGTATCCTGCCGAGGCACGAGCCAAAACATGAGGTGCTACCGACGCACTATCTGCTATCTCATCGGCAGTGCCCCGATCGCGGGATTACGCGGTGCTAAAATAAAAAGAATGTGCGGGCACGACCGATCGTGCCTTTCTCGGGATGTGACCTTCGAGGTGTTTCATTCGAAAGAATCCCTACAGTTTCCCTTGATCGACTTGTCCGGAGGCCCTCGTTGATGATTCGGGTTAAATCTGTGGTTTAAAATGGCATTTACAGACTCTCAATGCTCCGATAGGTTTGCACCAGTTATCGGTCAACCAGAAGCCTGCTCCCGGGAAAGGAAGCCTGTTGCGATGGATTGCATCTCCCTTTTGCGTTGTCGCTCTCATCGGGTCGATGTTTCGCTGTTGCTGCTACTTTGCAGTCTCTTTGTAGCTGGTATCTCTCAGAGCGACGCGGCTGATTTTCGTGTGGTCACCCGAATCTTTCGGGCCGAAGATCAGCAGCCGATCGGTGAAAACACGACGATCTTTCACGAGGGTAAGGTCTACGATTTTCCGGCCACCGGAGATCAGATCACATGCTTCGAAAGAGCCGAGAACCAATTTGTGATATTCGATACGGCGAATCGAACCTGGACTCGAATTCCGACCGACCAACTTCTGCAGTACACCGCTTGGCTGAAAGAGAAATCGAGCGAAAGTGATGACCCGCTACTTCAATTCTGCAGTGCGCCAAAATTTAAGATGCGTTCTGAAAATGAGGGGAAACGATGGATTTTTGAACACCCGGTGTTGCACTATGAAGTGGAGGGTGTACCGCTGGAGGACCCAGAGGTCGGACTTCAATATCGTGCTTTTAGTGATTGGTATGCACGACTCAATGCGATGTTGAGACCACAATCGCTGCCACCCTTTCCCCGTTTACTGGTGAATCAAAAGCTGGTGCAACAGAATCTGCTTCCGCAGGAGGTCGAGTTGCGGATTGGGCCCTCCCCTCATATCGACAACGGTGAGATGCTCGTTCGCAGTGTGCATAAGGTACACAATAAACTTTCTGAAAAGGACCATGAACGTTTAGCCTGGATAAACGGCTGCCGCCAAAAATTTTCAGAAGTGAAGCTGATTGCCTATCGCAATCCGTCGTACGAATCGGCGGTCGATGCTCCCTCTCGCTGAAATCGACGACCGACACACCGATATAACAGGCCGCAGTCGTATCGGCTCGTGGGCAGAGAACTTTCTGATTCACTCTCAAGAACCGTGATTTGTAAAACGGTTTTCAACACATGCGCCGCTGCTGTGGATTGTGCCGGCTTTGATTGAAAATCGGCCACCGTAGAGCTTGAGAAATTTTTTTGCCCTGCGCGCGATCCGCTTAATGTTCACCACACGTTTGCGGCAGAAAAATAACGCAAATTCTTTTTCGGGCCTTTCCGGTCATCACAAAACGGTCAGAATCTGTCGTTTCGTGTCCAAAACGGATCATCTTTGATCGTTTACGTGCGTTTTTTACCAGAGTCTACCCTTGCGTATGGCCTGCAGAAGAGACACAAGGCGACCTCCTAAATTGCCGATAGCACAATCTATCATCAATCGACTTATTTTCGCTGACCCGCAGACAGGACTTTATTTTACGTATCCTCTCTGCCCAGCAAGGAGAACCTGATTCCTATGGTGTGCCATGGTAAACCGTTTGCATCCCTTTCCGATTTACGCATGTTTGTTAACGAAACCATTTGTGATCAAGAAGAGTTGGAGGTTGGAGCGTTTCAAATGACCGAACGGATTTTAACCCGCTGCGGTCATCCCTGTGGTGTTTACTTTTGTGTCCACGGACCGCGGCAGGTGAAGTTCACTGCCATTTGGGAAACGGACAACAACACGGTTCTTTTTTACGGAGCTTCCGGCGAGCGGACGTTGCGAACGCAACTCGTCGATGCCCCAAATCTTGAAACCGCAGTTGCCTGATTACCTATTTATTCGTTTCCTCATTTAACCCAAACAAATTCGATCCATGAACAATCGAATCGCGCCTGACGTGATTTCTGTTCGTGAAAAGGAGAGAGTCAAGATGCTTGTATTATCGCGACGCGAAAGTGAGCGTATCCGAGTGGGCGACTCGGTTGTGGTGACCGTCGTCCGCCTTGGTGGAGACAAGGTGCGGATCGGAATTGAGGCACCCCCAGAGATGCTTGTCCTTCGGGATGAACTCGAGACACATGAGTGTCTCGAAAAGTCGGCCTGAGGGCCATTGAAGGCGGCCATAAAGGGCGCTTGAGTGCCCTTGAGAGCAAGTGCGATGCCCGCTCAGTCGCTGTCGGGCATCTGATAATACGCATTACGAAAAAAGGGGCGCCCCACCGGGCACCCCTTTCTGCAGGGTCTCGTTCGCGGGGCCCGTGTCGGCTTCGTCGGCTTGGCGTACCAGGAGGTCTTGCATCTGCCAGACGCTCAATCCCAAGCGCTACAACGCTTCAGCAGCACCGCATTACCGCATTTGTTGCATCGCCAGATCAGGGGGCGAGGAAAGTTCCTCGGCCGCGGGGCCACGAAGGCCCGTCTAACCGTGCTGGGGTATCGCTGGGGTTCGACGCGATGCCAACTCAATGCCAACTAGTCGCGCGGTCGCACGACGCCGGTGAGCCCGCTGTAATCAGGCCGGTCATCATGGTGCCAGAGCGGGAGTCCTGCTTCGATCCGAGCCGCCAAAACACGCAGCTTTTCGTCGGAGCCTGCAGGCGCCTCTGTGCACTCAAAATCGCCAGTTTCCATGGGGGCAAAATCTTCATCATGCCCAAACTTGTCAATCGCTTGAAATACGTTCCGCATCGGTTACTTTCTCGCAAAAATGGGTCTAAACGCCTAGACTCCGCACCTTTAAAGCGGGGTGAAAAGGCATTCTCGAACGACGCAGACGACGTCCAAATCGCCGGCCAGGTGGGTTGACGTGGGGCCGACTAGGTGGGTTAATCTGCAACCAAAACGTTACATCATTATTTCAGGCTTGACCCCCATGTCAAGCAAATTCACGAAAAAAAGCCGATTTTTTGGTACGATGCGTATTGGGATTGAAGTCGCCTCATCGCACACGGGCTTTGGGAATGCAATACGTTTGGGATCAGACTGCCATTGAGTTGCCGCCGCGTGGGCGTGGGTTTCACCTGATTACGCCCGTGGTGATCGATGCTATACCGAGCATGAAAGAAGTTCATATCGGTTTGCTGAATCTATTTCTGCAGCACACGTCGGCATCATTGACGATCAACGAAAATGCGGATCCTGACGTGACAGTCGACCTGGAATCCTCGTTTGCTGCGATCGCTCCGGAAGACTTTCCCTACAAGCACACCTGTGAGGGTCCTGACGATATGCCGGCACACGTGAAGTCTTCTCTTTTGGGAAGCTCGCTGAGCGTGCCGATTCGTGAGGGTCGCATTTTGCTTGGCACCTGGCAGGGAATCTATCTCTGTGAGCACCGCAATGCGGGAGGACCGCGCACGTTAGTACTCACACTTCAAGGGCGATGTCAGTAATCGCGCCGTCCGATTCCCGGACCAATTGAGTTCCCGCTTGATGCTACGTCATACCTGTCAGGCAGGCATTGAGATCGTCGGCCCAGCAACCGATCACCGTCGACGGATTGGCGTTTTGCTCAGTCTGTTGCTCGGCGGCGAGTGACCGAGCGACGATCCGGGTAAGTATATCGATGGTGTTGCCGTCGCCTTGCGAAAGCGATTGACTGGCATTTGATACGGCGAGAGAAAGCTTCTCATCCGACCCGAGCGCAAGGTTCTCGACACCTCCCGCTTGGTCATGAACGGCCCACCGCAACAGTGTGAGGTGGAAATAGGCTGCTAAGCGGAAGGTCAGCACCATCCGCTTGCGCCGTTCGATCGGTGTCTTTTCCTGGTCTACAAACATTTGGACAACATTTGTCAGCCCATCGACTGCGGGCGGTACTCGGGAAAGAGCGTTTAACAGTTCACTGCGAAAATTCCAAAAGGCATCTTCAGCCCAAAGCAGGGATTCCGCGAGGCCCACACCCGCGATGCCGGCAAGCAATTCGGCCCGCTGCGGATTTTCAATATCCGAGGTTTTCTGAATCAGTTCACGTAAGTGTGTCTCTGAAAGCGGATGAAATCGCATGCACTGACACCGGGAGCGAATCGTCGGTAACTGACTCGATGCATTGTTGCTGAGAAGAATCAGCAGCGATCGGGGGGGTGGTTCCTCCAGAGTCTTCAGCAGGCAATTGGCCCCTTCTTCGTTCAACCGGTCTGCATCATCAATGATGCCGATTTTTCTTCCGCCTCGACTCGGTTTCCGCGACAGGTTGAAGCAGAAACCCTCCTTGTTACGGCGACCCCGCGTTGCATCCCCGATCAGCAGTCGGATAGGAATCTCTTTTTTGTCCTCCGGCAGCGAGACGACTTCGATATCCGGATGCGTCCCCGCGAGGACCTGTTGACACGCTGCACATTCGCCACAGGGTGCCATGGCCGCAGGATCATTCCGCTCGCAGAGGAGTATTTGTGACAATTTCAGAGCGAACGTTCGCTTGCCAACACCCTCCGGGCCCACAAAAAGATAACTGCTCGCCAGCCGACCGCGAGTCAGAGCGCGGCGAAATGCTTCCACGACCGGTTCATGTCCTAACAGACCTTCCCAGCTCATGACGCGCTACTCTCGGATAGGTTTTCAACCACATCCCAAATCCGCGTCGCCACCTCCTCTTCGGTGCCCTGCGCGTCGATCAATGCGATCCGATCGGGACAACGTTCCGCCTCTGCCAGGAAACCTGCCCGCAAAGCTTCGCGGTACGCCGGGCCGCGAGCCTCGATGCGGTCTGGCTCTCCGAGCCGCGTTGCCGCCTCGGCAGGTGGCAAATCAAGTACGATGGTTCGGTCTGGCAGCAGATCGCCGGTTGCCACTCGGCCCACGTTCCAGATCGACTCGGTATCGATGCCCCCGCCATACCCCTGGTAGACCACGCTGGCCAAAAGGTAACGATCGGCGATTACAGTTTTCCCCTCCTGGAGTGCTGGCCGAATCACCTCCTGCACAAGTTGTGCCCGCGACGCCATGTAAAGTAGCATCTCACTGACGATGGTCATCGGCGTATTCCAATCGTTGAGCAGTAGCTCGCGGACCGCTTCGCCGAGAGGTGTTCCGCCCGGTTCGCGACAGGTGATCACATCCTGGCCCTGATTTTGCAATCTTTGCACGAGCAACTTTAACTGAGTCGACTTACCGACTCCATCAATCCCGTCAAGCGAAAGAAACATTTGTTCTGAGCACCGATGTGCGGAAAGGGATAGAAAACCGGCTAGCGGCATGTCGTGAGACGACACTATACCAGAAATGACGCGGCACAAGATCGGGGGGTATCGTTAGCGACGGAACGCCTGCGATGGCCGGGCGTCAGGTGGTGCCGCAGCGGGGGCCGACGATCGAACCGGCGAAGATGATGGCTGCATGGTCGACTTAACACGAAAACCAGTGGCGTTTACCCTGGCCGCTGGTGCTGGAGCATCTGAGGTGGAAAATCGAACAGCTGGTTTGGAACTGGTCGCTGTCTCCGGCCGATCGCCGGAGGCCATCTTTTTAGAAACCCCTCGTTTTACGCTCTCTGCTGGAGCTGCTGCTGCCACAGGCGACTGATTGGATGCACCCTGCTGGGAGAGTGCAAAGGCAATTTTTTCAGAGAGCATGTCCCTGGTGCCACTCGTTGGCCGAATTTGAGCGGCTCCGCCTACCGTTCCACTCACACCGGATGATACTGGAGCACGGGAATTCAAAGACGCCTGTCTGGCCTGTTTGGTTTGAAGAATCGATCGGGAGCCGGTCAATTGCGGTGGCTCGGCAGCAGGCTGGCGAGGTTCCGGCGATGGCAGCGGCAGTTGCAATTCCGGTTCGATCATCGGTTCCGCCTCGGGAACCGCGGGACCGACCGGAATCGGCTCTCCCATCAGCTCTTGTGGATTCTGATCACGGAATTGTTGGTATGGACCTGCACTGATTGCAGATGGATGGCTCGGTTCATCGGCGAGGAAGATGCTCGCGTCGAGTTGCCGTGCAGTGCGGATTGCGTCGAAGTATGCTTTGCTCGGCCAGGGGCCTTCGGTGAGGAAAATGTTATTGTCCTCCAGCAACGACCCTTTGTGGAATTGAATTTGAATAATGGCTCGGTTGTAATCGACAAGCGACCGGTAATAGTCGGCTTCCGCTTGCGCCAATCGTCGCTGCGCTTCGAGTAGCAGATCTAATTGTTCAATGTTGCGACCGACTCCTACGTCTATTTTGGTCTGGAAGGTGTCAACTTGAGCTTGCGCAGCCACGCGACGATTGAAGTTGGTCTCGATCAATTGATAATTCCGATCAAGGTTGCGTACCGAATCGGAGATCAGATGCGAGAGTTCCAGTTCCTGTTCGTTGAGTACAGCCTTTGCCCGTGTGGCGAGCAATTGTGCATTGCGGACGGCCGCCAGTTCAGCGCGGAATCCGAGATTCATCGACATTTCAACACCCAGTTGTGATTGGGTAAAGTCGCCCTCAAACAGGACCTTCCAGGCCGAGGGATACGGTTGCGGTCCCGCCCCCAGCAGATCCTTGCCGAATCCGAGCCAGGTGTAGTTACCCACCATATCCAAACGTGGCAGCAAGTGATTCTTGGCAGCAATTACCTCAAGTTCTCGCTGTTTGATTCGCCATTTTTGTTTTCTCAGTTCGACATTTCGCTCGAGGGCCTCGGTGAGAATGTCCTGCCAGTCAAAAGTGACCTTGGCAAGGGTTGGATCGTCCGAGGGGCGGATCAACCGACCGTCGGTTGCTGCAATGCCCATCAGAAAACGCAAACGATTCTCAGCGGCAAATACATCGCTCTTTGCCTGCTCGGTTTGTGCTCGGAACGAAAAATACTGTTCGCGTGCAAGCGCTTCACGCTCTTTGCCGCCCCCCATGGCACCCTCCAGCGTGATTGCCTGCACGGTCTGCCAAGTTCGCAGGGAACTGGCCAAACCGACTTTGCGCGCCTCCAGGTTACGATAAGCGTAGTAAAGTTCCCAATAATTATTTTCTACGTCGGCCACAAGGTTCCGCACACCGCCTTCGAAATCGGCCAGAGCTCGA
>JAYZMM010000037.1:0-38099 GCA_036153155.1 Planctomycetota bacterium | reverse complement strand
GGACCAGAACACCACTACCGAGCTTTTGGTTTACCTGCGTCTGGCCTTCTCTGCCTTCTCAGCGCGGTGCTGTTTTCGGCCTGTTCTTGCCAGAGTGAGGAGGCGGCAAAAAAACCAATCAAACAAGAGGTCGCCACAAGCGATATCAACGCGCTGCTGCGGCAAGGCGCGGCAGACAATATTCAAATCGCCGAGCAGCTTGCACGAATCAAAACCCCATTTGAGGGTAAAGTTGCACTGGAGCTCAATCTGAGCGACACGCAAATCAACGATGACAATCTGCGAGCCATCACCTTGCCCGACACCCTGACGCGGGTGAACCTCACACGAACCTTCATCACTGACGAAGGTCTTGAACATTTGAGGAGTGGAAAAAATATCACCGAACTGATCCTCGTCGACACGCCGATCACCGCTGCCGGGTTAAAACATTTGCGGTCCATGCCACAATTACGCAAAGTGCAACTCCATCAAACGAAGAGTCCCGTCGCAGACCAACTCGAACTGCAAAAATTTCTTCACAATCGCAATCGCTAAAAAGCAACAAGCAGTGATACGGTTCTTCCGATTGAAAGAGCAAGAAACCAGAAACAAAAAGACCTCATCGGGGTGACCTTTTTATGCAGTGCTGTCAGCGATTGATTTGCCGAAGCATCTTCCTAATTTGTTCCTGAAGAGGGTCGTCATTCGATAAAAGACCTTGAGCGCGAGTTAAATCTCCGCCTGCTGCAGAATTATCGCCAACTTCTGCATAGATCGCAGCACGCCCCATGTAAAGCGCGGCACTCGTCGGCTCAAGCTCAATCGCCCGGCTATAGTCCGTAATAGCGTCCGTATTTCTTCCTAGCATGCGATAGACAGCCGCTCTCCGCTCAAAAGCCACAGCATTATTGGGATCCAGATCTATCGCTCGCTTCAACTGCTGCATTCCTTCTACCGGTTGCTCAGTCATAATGAGTACTTCTGCAAGCGACGTTGCCGCGATCGCCTTCCGTTCATTTCCCACAGACGGGTCATCAAGAACCTCATGGTAGGCATCGGCAAGTGCATCGTATACTTCGCGCTCTTGAGACGATCCCAATGGCTTGTCCTGTTTGGGGTTGCGAATCCAATGGCTGGTAAACTCCATCAAACCATGCCCGTAATCGCCGATCTGCATGTGGCAGGCAATGCAATCCGCGTCGACCGCTAGATCGACCGTTGTATGATCGACAGCCGGATCTTCATGACAACGGATGCAGGATGCGTTATAGCGATCCGGTGCGATTAAGTCTTCCTCTTCGGAATTCATGTGCGGATCGTGACAATCAAGACAGGAGATTGTCGCATCTGCCGGTGACTCCGTGAAACATTTACTCAACATCAAACCCGCACCCGCATGCCGGGCAAGCTCTCCGGTCAGGTTCATCACATCCCGCGGATTGAGTTCACCCGGCCGACGATGGCATTGTGAACAAAACTCCACCTGCTGCTTGGGGGACAAGATGCCCGGGTTATATATTCTTAAATCGTCATCTCCTGCATGGACTGCATCAAGATGCGCACTGCCTGGGCCATGGCACCGCTCGCAACTAATGCCGAATTGGGACTCGGTCACATTCAGTCGGTCGTTTTCCCAACTGACATACGAGGCGTGGCAACTGAGGCAATGCTCGGTATGCTGGACCGAATTCAATTTACCAAATGAATCTGCTGGTTGACCTGGTGTCTGAAACCAGCAATGTTTCACGGCTGAATAGCTCACCGGGAGTTCGCGTAGACGACGTCCATCCTCGACACTCATGGTAGTGAAGCTGCGTGAACCAAAAGCTATGGAAGCCTTCGCCCTCTTCTGGCCATCCCCTTCCGGTTCCATTTCGAGCCAGACTCCATCGTCGCTGACTCGATAGGCACCGGGTATCCCGTGAAGTCCTTTAATTTTCTTATACGGTTGGGCAACCATTTCCGGCGCAAAAAAACGATCCCTCGTTGCCTCCGTAATCGCACTCCCTGTCTGAGCCATGTGGTGCGTGTGCTGCTGATCACACTGTTGTTGATGACAGTCGACACATTGGCCTGAACCGACAACGTGTGCCTGGTAAGGCAGTGTAATACCGTGATCTCCAAATCCGAATAAATAAGATTCGACCTGTTCGATCTGTGACAGTGCGGACACTGATGGAGATTGTTCACATCCGGCAAAAAAAGGGAGCCATAATGCGAGGCACCAAACCAACAAGCGTTTCGGCACTACAGAAGCCATCATGTGTCTATTTCTTTTTCTTTCCGCCACTTGCGCTGGTTGCTCGGCGGAGGTTGCTCTTGGCTTCGGCATATTCCGGTGCCAATGCAATCGCTTGTTCAAACTGCTTCGCAGCCTCCTTGTTGCGACCGAGCATCAACAACGCTAAGCCCCAATGGTTATGAACGCGCGGATTTGGAGGGCCGGAAGCAACGGCGTCGGCATAGTGGGGCAACGATTCAACAAGGTTGCCCTGCGACCTCAAAAGGTCAGCAAGCATAAAATGCGAGTGGAAGAAATCGGGATCCCGCTCAAGCACCTGTTCGTATTCACGGATCGCACGCTCCAAATCACCTTGAGAGACCAGCAATGCCGCATAATTGTTACGGGCCATGGAGGCGGCCGGATCAATTTCCAAAGCACGAAGATAATGGCTCTCGGCCTCGGTAACCCGTTGCTGCAAACGTCGTAGATTGCCAAGGTTTGTGAGCACATCCGGGACGTCTGGATCAAGGGCCATCGCCTTTTGGAGATGCAAATCCGCTTCGCTGATTCTCCCCTCGTCCATCAATAAGGAAGCCAGATTATTACGAAATTCGAGTTTATCCTCTACTGCGATACCAGCATAGAGTTGCGCCTTCGCCGCATTCCGGTTTCCTAACTGACGGTAACTATCAGCAGCTTTTAATAGGTTGGTCAACTGCAACGCTTCGAGGTCCAATCGCAACTTTTCATTTTCAAGCATCTTTCCGCTTTGGGGTGCACTGTTGGCAAAACGTTCTGTTTCTGGCAAAGCGGAATGGGCTGCATCTTTGAAAACCTGATCAATATCCACGCGACCTTTGTAGATTGCTGTCAGACGGCCTTGCCCATCAATCAAAAAACTGGTGGGCGCAGGAAGGGGGCGATCGTTCACGACCAAAAGGTCATGGACCGATTGAAAAAGTCCCGCTAGCTCTTCGGTCGCATTCCCATGAGTGAAAGGGAATGAAATTGATTTCAAGAATGTCTCGGCGGCCCCCTTCTCCGTGGGCTCACTGCTGATATCGTCCATGCAGAGGGCAACAACATCGATGCCATGAGCATCAAATTCATCCTCTCGCTCGGTCATCTCCAGCAACTCGCCCCGACAAGGCGCGCACCAAGTCGCCCACAGGTTCACCAGCAGCGGCTTTCCTTTCGGAAGCGATTGGAGTTTCCCATCTGCTGCGTCATATTTCATTACCGGCATGGGAAGAAGCGTAAGCAGCGGAATGCGCACCGCTGCCGATGCATCCATAGCCTCGAGGGGCTCTGAATCCAAACTTACCACACTCGGACGTTGTCTGACTCGTTTGGCTTGGCCGGTACCCTGCACAAGCTGATAACGCCCGCCCGGGGTCAGTGCATCGAATGTTTCCTCTGTTCCGTCCGGCCAGCGAACTAGCGCTCGCTGCAATTCACTATTTTCACCAAGACCGAAAATGAGCTGTCTGGTCGATTGACTGAGAAAACCTTCACTGCCTCCCACCGTTTGAATCAATCGCGAACCGTTGTAACCTTCCTCTAACCGATCTTCTGCTCCGTTTGCCGAAACAATTTCCACCCGGGCACCGATCGCATCGCGGTTGCTGCTCGTCCCGTTGCCTGTCAACCGCAGAGAAATACTATTTTTAGTTTGAGGAATATCATTCCGCAAAAAACGCAGCCTCGGTGCACTGCGGTTCGAAATCCAGAAATCAAGGTCTCCGTCGCCATCCCAGTCGACTTTGACAAGACCACGGCCGTCATCCGGAAAATCAATCCCAATTGCCCCCGAAACATTGGCGAATTGTTCCTCATTATCAGTCGCTGTTTCGGATCGCGTGGATTTTCCAAGGTTCAAATAGGCAACATTCCGCTCGCGACCACTGAACGATCTCCCTTGGAGTAACATGTCACGATGTGCATTGAGCGCTTGCTCAAAACCCTCGTCATCCCCCGGTTGCTCACTCACTTTCGATCGCGACACGACCTGTCGCCAATAGAAACTTCACAAATCTCTTTTATCGTCGCCGGTAATAAACCCATTCACAATGAACATATCCTGCCAACCATCGTTATTCAGGTCGACAAACGGACTGCTCCAGGCCCAGCGGCCCATCGTCACTCCTGCCGCTTCACTCGTGTCCTTGAATGTGCCGTCTCCCTGATTTTCCAGGAGTGTATTGCCCCGGGCAAATCGCTTCAGTGTCGCGCGGACATCCTCATCCGCACCTTCTTTAAACCCTTTTTGAGTGGTCACGCGATTTCCAGCCGAGGAAAACATGTTACCGATATATAAATCCATCCAACCATCCCGGTTGTGATCGGCCCAGGAAACGGACATGCCATTCGCTTGATCCGATGCTCCTACTTCTTCTGCAATATCCGTAAATTTTCGAATTGGCGGATCAGAATCTGCGGCTGATTCCATTAGGTCGTTGCGGAACAGACTGTTTGGCGCGTAATCATTGGCGACATAGAGATCCATATCACCGTCGTTGTCAAAATCTTCCCATGATGCGGCCAGCGTTAGACGATGGTTGGCGTCATTCAATCCCATCTCTTCGGTGGTATTCGCAAATTGCCAATCTCCAAGGTTACGTAACAGCGTATTAGGGCCTCCTTCGGTCGCATCGTGATAGAGTGAGCCGCGGTAACTGATTCCAGCAATCGCAGACTCACGATCCGTGATTGTGCCATCCGGCCCATAAACACAGACAAATCCGTCCTGCTTTCCGTCTGAATGGTATTCGGCCACCGAAAGCGACCGGGTGTCGTCCGCTGTCGATATGAACGCCCGCTGTTCAAAATGATCGCCCTCATTTGAACTTAAAATAATTCCACCCGCGACAACGACCGCGATATCGGGATCACCATCATTGTCAAAATCTGCAAAATTTGCAGAGGGTGAATTATGGATCCAATCAACGCCCCACACGTCTGCTTCATTTATCACCGAACCATCGGGCTGTTGCACTAACAACAAATTTGGGATCGAGGTTTCCTGGCAGACATAAAGGTCCTCGAGACCATCTCCATTCACATCCGCAATTGCCATACCGGGTGTACCGAGAAGGACGCAGTAACGCCAATCCTGGATTCGATCCAGGTGTTGGGGATATCCGGTAAAGATATGCGTTGGGATAAAATCACCGCTTCCCAAAACGCTTTTTGTACAATCGGCAAGTACTGGTGTTCCCCGATCTTCAACTTGCGTCTGTTCAAAATCACTGATACGCAAAGATTCCAGGAGCGGTACATCGGATTGATCAATCAGTTTCCAACCCGCTTTCCAGATTGCATGCTGTTCAACCCGCTTTGAACCAATGCGGCCATTGATGGCAATTTTTTGCTTGGTGGTTGCTCGATTTGCGTTCAGATCAACACCCACAACCTTTACCTCAATCCGCAGATCTTCGACACCTTTAAAAAAAGCTGCCTCCCGTTGCAGCGAGGCGACAAAAGCTTTGAATTGAGTTTCCGCTGAGCGCGGCGAATTTTTTAGCGTCTGCGACCCGCCATTCTTTTGCCTTTGAATCAAAAATGTTTTGTCCTTAAAGATCGTTTTTAAATCCATCGGCAGCACCTCGTCACCCTGAAAACCTTTTGCAACGAGCGATTGGCACGCTAAGTCGATTTGGTCGGCCGGCGATTGAATCAGCTGAAGTATTTCCTCTAACTGATGTTTTGCTGTGCTGGCAAAGGCCTCCGTTTCCCAGCCGTCTTGCGTTGGGTCATCCGGATTTTCTGACTGCAGACACCCTACCCCATGTGGCGCTGGTGACGACGGCTCGCTCACCGGGGCCTCTCCTAACTCAGGTTCTGCCGATTGCGTTGTCGCAGATTTTGCGGTCTGGGGTGTGTTCTTTTGCACTCGGGAAGCCATCGAAATCCAGAGAGCAACGCCTCCCGAAATCATGACCAGAAGAAAGACCACGAGTCGCTGGATGGCACCACTTCGGTTTGCCACTGCATACGATCGGTTCTTGCTACGATATCCGTCTACCACGATCGCTCCTTTTTCCACGCCAGATGCTTTTTTGCTGGGAGAATTTTCTTGAGTTTTTTACTCCGTAAAAGCACCACCTCTATTTTAATGCACCCTGAGATCCTCAACAATCAAACGACATAAATCGGTCTGCCTGATGTGTCGTCGATCGGTTCTATCCGTCTTGTCGTAGAAGTATTATCCGGGCGTTTCGTCTTACTATGACTGATCAGACTCGTTCCTCGGCTTTTGTGGAAGTCTAAACGGCTGCTGCTTGCGATACAGTTCCAAACGTCTCTGGAAAGGCGCTCTTTGCGACTGAGGCACCAAGGCAACTGCCCTCTCCTGGTCTTTGATTGCCCTGGGGAAATCGCCAGCCGCCGCCCTTGCGGCCGCAAGCGTATCGAGCACGCCAGCACTCTCCTGTTCGCTTGCGTCAGCAGCCTGCTCCGCAAGCTGGACAGCTCTGATGGCATCCTGGTCACCAATGATTGGTGTCGTTGCGAGAAGCCAAGCAAGGTTATTGGCAGCGTCAACTCGATCCGGCGCGATTTGATAGGCTTGGTTTCTCAATTGTAGCGCTTGCTTGTAATTTCCTGTTTGCAAGCACAGGTCACCCAAACGGGTACACACGTCCACATCCTCGATATCCTGCGATAAGAGAATTTGCAGATGACCCATTGCCTCCGTCAGTAAACCTCGCTCGGACAGAATAGCAATTTGACGCAGCCTCGTTTTGCGCGATTCGGGGGCAATCTTCAACGCCACCTCATATTGCTCGATCGCTTGATCCGGTAGACCAATGGCCATTAAAGCAGCGGCAAGATTTTCCGCAGCATTGGCATACCCCGGATTAATTTGTAATGCTTTCCGATGGGCCACAGCAGCTTTGTTCCAACTACCCTGCTGCGCTAGCGCGCTGCCGAGATTGTTGTGTGCAGCCGCATGATCAGGATTTTGCGAAACGGCGATCTGAAACGCATCAACTGCTGGTGTGAGTTTTCCGCTTCGGGCGAGTGCAGCGCCGAGACTGTTATAAGCGTTAGGATAGTTCGGTTTTAACGCGATGCCTTTTTCAATCTCCGTTATCGCCCCCTCAATATCCCCCGTATCAAGCAATGCCGAACCAAGGCTCACATGCGTTTCCGGATTTTCCGGTGCCAGAGCACAGACTTGACGCAAGACGGGCACTGCTTCTTCCGCCTTTCCGTACTTCGTAAGTGCTTTTCCGATATTCAAAAGCGCCGTCTCGTTCGTGGGCGCCATTTCGACAACTTTACGAAAATTGGCAAGTGCTGCTTCAATCTGACCTTGGTTTTCCAGCACAACGCCCTGGTTATAGAACCACGGCATATCTTTTTCTAATTTTAAATCTTTGCGTGCTTCAATGATTCGGTCAAAGGTTTCTTGGTCTGCTTCACCAACCTGCCCCAGCAAGCCAGATGCTTCTATCACTTTCCACATTTCCCAGGCAATCGCCTCATGCGCGATGAGTGTGGGATGCACGTAATCTTCAATCAATTGATATCCCACAAGACCATGCTCACTCTGTTGCTCAAATAATTTGTCTACATCGACAAAGAGCGTATTTTTTTCAAGTGCTACATCACGAATAACCTGATTGATGCCGTCAATCCTACGAATCGGTGACGCATCGTAGTTACAGGCGGCCTGGTAAGATTTTCTCGCTTCCTCCCATTGGCCCAATTTTTCGTAACAAATCCCGAGATCAAAGTGAGTGTCTGCATGCCCGGGTTCCATCTGCACCGCTCTTTCGAGCGATTGAATCGCTGCTTGATAGTTGTCCTGCTTCATGAGGCGCCGCCCCGTGGTTTGCGCCTCGACCCACTGGCGATGATTCTCACCGCTGCCGGTCGAGGCTTCTGGACGCCAGCCTTGCAGGTTTGCGGGTATCGTCGCCAGAAGCACGCGAACGCCTTTGGATTGTGCCAATTCGACAAGTCGCTCTAAACCTTCACGATACAGTTTGACAATTCTTTCTTTTTCTTCGAGAGTGTAAATCTGTGTTTGATCGCGACGCACTTGTCGGCCGACCGTGGATCCGCTCGAGGAATCCAAATTTTCGGAGTCACGCGCAGATATGATAGCCGATCGCATCAACGCATAGAGTCTTGATTGAGCCAAGGCAAATTCCAAACCTTCACGCGCAACTCCGCGACTTTTCAGCGATTCGAAAAATCCAGGTTCAATAAATTCGTTGTGTCCACTGTAGACAATCAAAAGGTCAGGCTCATACTGCACCAGCTCTTCTGCAACGATATTCAGGCGATGCATCCCGTAAGAAATTCCACTCGCATTGACACCCTCGATGAACAATCCGGGATGACTCGCGGCGAGCAACTCGGTGAGAATTGCAGGAAAGGCGACCTCCGCGCCTCGGGGATAGCCATACGAACTTGATCCGCCCAGCGTAAAAAAGCGGAAACCATTTTCAGGTTTTTGCAGGACAAATGACTGGTTGTTAAAGGTCCTGTGCGCGGAATCTTGTCGCGTTTGATAGCTTTCTCTGCCGGGCTGGAAAACTTTGACTAACGTTGAAAACCCACGGAACGGATCTTCTGTTTCAAGAACGGTCTCCGCCCCGGACAACCAAAAAATCACCTCAAGAGATCCGAAAAATAGTACGCCGACGAGCAATGTGAAACAGATTTTTTTCCCGAGGGTTAACTTAGTACCCGTCGCAATATCCTGTGGTGCATTCATGGGTTCGAAGTCGGCGGTTTACGATACGCAATCAATTACATGTACATGGAAGTTGACTTTGAAATCACGTCGACGATTGGAGAACGAATTTTCAGAACCCAACGTCTGACGTTTGTTCTTGCATCGCCCGGACCACCGCATCGGTAATAAAGGCTGACTGATCTACGCTCAAAATCACTTCAGGGGACGCGATCAGAACGAGGCTTGCTCCCCTTTCTGCCGCTATTTTATCGGCTACCGGTTTGATTGCATTGCGAAACTGTTGGCGTAACTGCATATCAAGTTTTGCCAAAGATTGTTGACTCTTGGCGATTTCCCCCTGCATGCGAACGGTCGCATCACGCTCCATTGCAGTTAAGATTTCTACTTGCTCCTCTGTCGGGTTTTCTCCGAATTCTGTTTTTCTTGCATTCATTTCTTCACTAATTTCCGCCTGTACATTTTTCAATTGGTCTTCCAATCGCGTCTTTGCCTGCTGTCGAGCCTGCAAATCTACAAGATCGCGCCCGAGATCCTTGTAGACCTGGTGCGAATCAACGACAAGAATCCCATTTCCCGCTGCACTTCTATCGTTCCCAAACGTTCCATAGAGAAACAAAACGATCGCTACCACTGAAATGAGAACCAACAATATTTCAAATGCACTTCGACCGTGTCGCATGGCATACCACCTGTTACAAATAAAAATGAATGGTAAAGCCCGACGGGTTAACGAACATCATCTGCCCCCCGAGCCGATCACCGGTATTTTACACCATAAGTCTAGCGTCAAGAATCGTCCAAGGAACGAATTACCCTCGAACTCAGGGCACTCCCAGTGGTCGAGGCGACCCCGCCAGATCGGCATATCCGGCACATTCGGTTCATGTGATCCGCTGGAGCAATCAAAGGCACCGTGGTCACGAAAGCTTCGTCAAGCTTGCAGCCAACCTTTCCGTCGCTATTCACGCAAGTACACCTCGCGATCAGATCGTCGCTTGAGCAATTGCTGCTGCTGTTTGTACTGGAGATTTCCTTCGGCATCTAGTAGCACGGCAGCGTTTGGCTCCTTCGCAAAATCGGTTAACCGATTCCACAGCGAAATGGCCTGCCGTCTTGCCTCCGCTCGATCTTGCGGGGGCGCAAGAAAATCAAAGGACCAATTCGCGTAACCGGCAAGCGACGTCAGTGATCGATTGGCGATATAGCGCACCGCATCATAGGGATCCTCAAGCAACACAGCCAGTTGAGGTGCCATCCATTCCGTCCCTGAAATCGCTTGCGCCTCTGGCCACCCCAAATGCCAAGCCATCAGGGCCCTTTGTCCAGCATCACCGGTGAGCAACTGGAGCACTGCGGCCGAGATACGCTGATGTTCCTCATCTAAAACCGGTGGCTTCATTCCATACCACGTTTCAAGATAACCAGCTGTCCAAGCAAGTGTCTTGTCGAGGTGACATAGGTTGCAGGCATTCATCCGACCTGTCGACAAGTCTACATGCGTATCGGGACTGGAAATTTGGTGACTTCGGATTGCTTTGAGCAATCCGTACGAAGTGTGTGGCATATGGCAGTTGTAACAAAGACTGCCTGAGGAGTTTGTCGGATGATGGGTATGCGCGGTCAGCTTAGCGTCCGTCTGATATTCCTGATGACATTCAATGCAGGCACCATTGCCGATTGCATCGACCCGAAGTTGGTCGTTCGCCCACTCCGAGGCAGGACGCTGATCCTGATCTTCCTGGTGCATCGCGTGACACGAAACACAAGTCATCTCGCCTTTTTGATAGCAGGGAGTATCCAGCAATCCGTTGAATTCGCGCCCCGACACCCGCACCATTCCATCGCTCCAGAATTGGGCATCGGTTTTGATAAGATTTGCTTGGTTTCGCGTCTTCCATAGGTCATCGCCTGGGCGATACTGATCCCCTTGGGACACAAATGTTGCGAGGTCATCGGCGAAGGTGCTGTGACACTGGCCGCATACTTCCGCATTTCTCTCGTGCGACAGTGAAGTCGGATTGATGATGTCGTCGACCAGTTTCTCATGCCCGTTTAAATCAGGTCCTTCCTGGTGAAACCGCACATGATTTTCTCCAGGACCGTGACAAGCCTCGCATGCGATACCGAACTCGGCGGCCTGCGTTTCCATCCCCAGAGCTGAAATTGCAGGATCTCCATGTGTAGAGTGACATCCAATGCATGTATTGTTCCAACGCCCTTTGTGCAACGCATCGGCCGGTGCGCCGGGAGGCTTGAGAAAGATCGCCCGGCGAGGAAACCAGCGGTCAGCGTCTCGGATATAGACAAACGGCACCATCGCCAGTTGTCGCTTCCAACCAGTCGACATCCAGTAAGCCTGCTGATGGTGAGAACCGGTCGTCATCACTACCGGCTGTTTGACTTCCTCTCCGCCCACCGGGAACATGTTGACCCAGAATGTATCACCTTCACGATTGAATTCCGCTCGGACGGCATCGGCCTGCGCCTCGCTGCCATCAAACCGGCCGATCACCGTTTCAGGAGACGCCACCTGGGTCATCGTGCGGTGATACGAAGCGTGCCAGCTTGCATGCTGGTTCGGGTGGCACTCTAAGCACGCCTTCGAAGAGACATAGCCATCGTCCAAAACCTCCTGCGGACGCCGCTCGAAAGCGACCTTTATCAACGCATCCTCGGCGGCAGACGAATGAGATGCCGGCCGATCTATTTGCTTGTAGACCGCGATTGAGCCTGTGAGGATTAGCAGCAACGAAAAAAAAAGACCCACCCACTTTGCAAGAGACAAACCGGTCGAGTGCCGTGAGTCGGGATCAGTGTGATTGCCGTTCATCATAGCGTGCACATGCCGGGACCAGACATACTATGCTATATCTTAGCCCCTCTTAAACCCGCTGTCACTTGAATAATGAGACGGCCGCGAAAGACTTTCTGCGAGGAATACCCGTTTTGTCGACCCGCGGTATGACGATAGTCCTTAAACGTCTCTCCATCGCGTTAACCCACAACAGATTCTCTACGTTATTGGAACATATGCAATCCTCTGTCACTGCCTCTTACGCCAAGACCGCAGACAGATCCTCTGAGAGTTCTTCAGCTGCCAGCCTGCCCGAATACATGGCTGCGTTCAATGAACCTTGTGTACAGAAATCGCCACAGAGGTACACGTCAGCATTCAATTTCCCTTGGGTGAAAGCGGGGAGCACGCCCGCTGCCTGATTAGGAAGTGCCTCGGCAATACGGTAGGTGCGCAAGTGTTCCCATTGATTTACCTGACTGCCATACCAGTCCTGCATTTGTGCAATGACTTTCGATTCCAGATCATCTCCGAAGGAATCCTGTAGCACCGTAAGTGAGATCAAGTGCTGGCCCTGAGGCGCGTAATCGGGGGACACAAGACTCGGCACACAGAGATTATTTACCGGGCCAATCTGTTCTCCATTGAGAACTAGATATGGTTCATTGAGCGGTGCCTTGGGGGCACGGAAATAAAGACACGCCACCTGCCGACGTTGGTGACTACCGAAGGGTCGACCGAGAAGCCGAGCGGTTGCCTCGCCCCCTGCAGCTACCACAACTCGGCGACTACTGATTTCAGATCCATCTTCGAGCCATAGAGTATTTCCCTCAATTTTTTTGACAGGGCAACCAAATCGCAGTCGTTCACTCGGCAACCGAGAAGCCAATTGATGGGCGATTTGACCAATGCCTGCCTTGGGCAATGTGACGCTGCCGCGACTAAACATCTGAAAGACAAAATTAAACATGCGACTCGAAGTGACAAGATCGCGATCGAGAAACACACCGCCAAAAAAGGGTCTAAAAAATTGGTCGATTATCTTCGGACTGAATTGATAACTCTTCAATTCTGCCAGTGTTGTTTTGTCTTCCGCATGAAAAATATTGAACAACGATTTTGATACCACGCTCGATCGCAATTTGGCGATGCGCAGTTTGTCTCGGAGAGTTCCGATCGGAGAAAAAAGAGTCGGCACTGCCTTGAAAGGGTCACGCCATGGATCTACCAATCGATGAAACTTGCCACCCCAGCGTATCAAAGCCCCAGAATGAAATTTACGCAGTTCGAGTTTCTTGTAATTCAGGAGCCGCCCCGCTTCCGGATAAGCGGTCAGCAATACTTGAAATCCACGGTCTAGCAGAAAACCATGATACTCGTCTGTCCGAACACGACCTCCAGGCTCATCGGATGCCTCGATAAGCGTGAACGGTATGTTGGCTTGATGAAGCCGATGAGCGCAGGCCAAACCGGAAACCCCGCCGCCAACAATGACGACCCTATCCGGAATACTCATCTCTCTTCCTGCGAGCGTGGTCAACGATGCGAACGATCACAGTACCGGAGGTGGGACTCGAACCCACACGTCCTTGCGGACACTGGATTTTGAATCCAGCGCGTCTGCCAATTCCGCCACTCCGGCAAATGTGCCTGACGGCACACCCCTTCGCCCTTTCGAGTCCTACACAAAGTAAACTCGATCCGGGACGGATGCAGAATTCTACCAGCTAAAAAATAGGCTGTACAGCGAGAGTGCAGGAATGCGAGTTGACCGAAAACTAGGATCACCCTAAGGTGGGAAAATCTCGATTCGGCGAACTCTGACTTCCCTTACTGGCAATCCCTCAGCCTATCGAAACGATGCGTGTCATACTATTTGAAGACCAAAAAGCCGCAGATCTCCATCCTGCATCCTTAGCACGCCCGACTGCAACGATTCCCTGTGGTGGTTACCAACTGGAGGAACTAGTTCAATTTCTCGACGTGCCAGTCATTCATGCTCCCCGGACCTATCTACGTGAAGTTGTCCCCGCAGTCGATCGCGAAATGTTAGTCCATGAAGGTGATGATTATCACTTATTCATCAATGGGAGAATTGTCCCCAGCCAAGAGACCCTCGGACATTTAAAAGAATGGGTTGCCATGCCAGAACCAGGCATCGTAGTCGACCGCGAAATCCTCTTGGCTGCGCTGATACCAACCGACTTATTAACATCGGGCGATCTAAATGCCGAAAATCTCATTGAAATAGTCTCGCGAAATAAAATTCCTCGGCGAGAAATCTCATTTTCCGCGTTTGAGTTTCCGCATCACATTATTCAGCAACACTTAGAGTGTTTAACGAATAATCTTATCTACCGGACACAAAATAAAGAATATAACCAACCTGTGGGTGGTCTTTTTCTCGCGCCGGGTGCCAGCGTCGATCCCACGGCCACTTATGATCTCTCGGGCGGTATGATTGTGATCGAAAACGACGCCCGAGTCGGTCCTCATGTGCACCTTCAGGGCCCTATGCTACTTGGTGCCGAATCAGTGGTCCTGCCACATGCCGCAATCGGGCCGCATGTTTTTGCGGAAAATAACTGCAAACTGGGCGGCGAAATCAGCTGCTCAATTATCGCTTCCTACTCCAACAAGGCGCACTTCGGATTTTTAGGACACAGCTACTTGGGAAGTTGGGTGAATTTAGGCGCAGGAACCACCAATAGCAATCTTAAAAATACTTATGGTGAAATCCACATTCATGCAGGCGAGCGACGCATAGCGACAGGGATGCAATTTCTGGGATGCCTTGTCGGCGACCACACAAAGACCGCAATCGGCACTCACATCTTTACCGGAAAGACAATCGGTATGTGCAGCATGCTTTATGGAACAGTTACTGAAAACGTGCCCTCTTTCGTCAACTATGCGAAACAATTCGGTAAATTAACGGCGGTCTCTCCCGCTGCGGCAGCAACCATTCAAGCCAGAACCTTCGCGAGGCGTGGAATCACACAAACGCAAGATGAGCGGGAACTTTTAAATAATCTCTATAACCGAACGCAATCAGACCGGGAGCATTTTGCAAGCAAGCTACCCGAAGAACCTCTTGTGCTGTAAGGTGCTATATTCTGATGCCGATTTTGATCTGTTTGTCACAGTCGCGCGAATCTGCGATGATGGACCGATGGAGTTGATCAAATGAAAATGAGTGATGCCTACGCGGATGGCCGCTTCGGACTGTCCTTTGAACTCTTCCCGCCCAAAACGGAGGCTGGTGAGGAAGTTTTATTCAAGCATCTGAAGCGATTGATTGCATTTGATCCCAGTTATATTACCTGCACTTATGGTGCAGGCGGTTCAACGCAAGCCAAAACATTAGAAATTATCGACCGCGTACAGAAGGCTTACGATTGCATGGTCGCATCGCATTTGACGTGCGTGGGACTCTCACGCGATGCATTGATTCACTACTTGCAAGAAGCCAACCAACGCAATATCACCAACATTGTCGCCCTTCGAGGAGATCCGCCGCAGGGTGCGGATTCGTTTGAACCTCCTGAAGATGGTTTGCGTTATGCAAGTGAATTGGTAACCCTTATCCGTGATGCCTTTCCCGAATTTGGCATTGCTGTTGCCGGTTATCCTGAAACCCATCGCGAGGCTGAGAGTCCTGAGTCAGATCTTCAGAATCTTGAGCGGAAAGTAGCCTTGGGTGGTGACTTGGTTATCACCCAACTCTTTTACGACAATACGGACTTCTTCCGCTTTCAGCAGTCATGTTCCGAACGGGGGATCGAGGTTCCGATCGTTCCCGGGATACTTCCGGTGACAAACCTTGCGCAAATCCAGCGAATTTCAGGGCTTTGTGGGGCGATCTTGCCCCGCGATTTTGAGGCGGAACTCAGTGCCTGTGGAGATGATTCAGAAAAACAATTTGAGGTAGGCGTACGATTTGCAATTGACCAGGTGAATGATCTCATTGACAGAGGTGTACCCGGAATCCACTTCTACGTGCTCAATAAATCAGATGCCACCGCACGCATTTTAGAATCCGTGAGAGTCCCCTCTCAATCGTAATCGCTTGACCTAGGCCATCTCTGGGCTTTCTTCAAACTGCGGAGCAATATCTACAAACGAAGCAAGTGCATGCTTCGATTGAGGTTGTTGAAGTTTCCGAACGGCCTTTGCTTCGATTTGCCTCACGCGTTCACGGGTAACAGAAAAAATCTGACCCACTTCCTCCAGTGTATAGCTATAGCCATCCACCAAACCGTATCGCATTCGGATGATTTCGCGCTCACGATAATTAAGACCCTGAAGACAGTCTTCAATGCGCGATTTGAGTGCCTCGTTATTCGTATCATAAAGAGGGTCTTCATCGCGATAATCTTCGAGGAATTCGCCGAAATAATTATCCTCGTTATCTCCGACCGGTTGGTCCAGCGATAACGGTTGCCTCGACATCTTCAGTATGCAACGCGTATCTTCTAGCGAAATTCCTGACTTAGATGAAATTTCCTCTGCAGAGGGTTCGCGTCCAAATTCTTGCACCAACTCACGCGATACTATTCGAATTCGGCTCATCGCATCAATCATGTGAACAGGGACCCGAATCGTTCGACTATGGTCAGCGATTGCACGTGTGACCGCCTGCCGAATCCACCAAGTCGCATATGTGGAAAACTTATATCCTCGGGCATGCTCAAATTTTTCAACCGCACGCATCAGCCCGGTATTTCCCTCTTGAATTAAATCCAAGAAGCTCAATCCTCGATTGCGATATTTCTTTGCAATGGATACGACGAGACGCAGATTTCCCGCCGATAAAACACGTTTTGCATCATCGTATTCCACACGGCAGGTGGCCGCTTTTTGAACCCGATAACTTAAGGAGGAGGGTGATTCCAACGTAATTCGCATCAAATAATGCAATTCTTGTCGTAGGCGTGAAACCGAACCTCCAGGGATACACTCCATTCCTTGAGCACATTGTTCCAGCTGAGTTTTTAATTCTCGCATGCGATCACTTATCTTTTCAAGATTGGCGAACAGCGGAATAATTTTTGTCTCCCTTAAACCCAATTCTTCAATGAGCCGAATGATTTTGAATCGCCGATGTTGTAGTTTTTTCCAAGCCTGGCTACGACGTAGTTGTGAATTGTTTTTCCCGATCATGATCTTGAAATCATGACGATTTCGTTTAAGTAAATATTCAATTGTTTGTAAATTCGGATCTATCTGCTGCATGATCCGACGCTTTTCAGCCATATTCGTCACCGACACTTCAACGGTGCGATCAATTCGCAACTCTCCATGCTGAACCTTTTTGAGTAGGTCAGTTGCTCCACGGAGTACATAATCGGAGGCTAACAATTGTCTGCGATAATTCTTTTGAGTCATCTCAATCCGCTTGGCAGCCTGGATTTCCTCCTCGCGGGAAAGCATAGAAATATCACCCATCTGCATGAGATACATACGGATCGGATCATCGATAGAGATCACCGTGTTCTTCGCCAATTGTCGGCGATCCGCATATTCATCTTCGTTGCCCTGGCCCTGGTCATTTTCGGGATGATTTTCTTTCTCCACCCGATACGACAAGGCTTTGGTTTGGGTCTCTTCGGTTTGTGCCGGAGACGAGGACTGACCTTTTCCATGATTCGCCGATTTTTTTTGTCGCGTCGTCAATGAAGTCTCCTTTGTATCCACGGGACCGAATGGAAAACGTTTTGCGATCTGAGGAGAAAACGGTTAATCCCTGTTTTCTCGTATATCCCCTATTGCAGAATGAATGCCAAAGCCCGTGCAGGAATCCAAAATCGACGCAAAGCCCATAAAAAACAGGGCTTAGACGGTATATTTCTGCACCCGAGGTGTGCGACGAGTGGTCGTCATGTTGCCTCAGGGCAACATGCAGCAGAAACAGATGATGTCGGCATGCAACATGTGGCCCCCACTGGCGTGAGCGATAAATCCGGCCTGCATCTAGAGATCCCGAGCGGGGGCTTTGTCGGCCAACAAAAATCGGCAGAATAGAGGCCAAACGGTCACCCTCCCCTTTCTGGACGTTACAACGTGGTTGAATTAGAAACCCCCTCACTTAGCCAACTGACGGATAAGATTCTTGCCGCTGAACAGACGTTAGCGTTGGGGGGCGGCGAAAAAGCAATCGCTCGGCAGCATAGCAAAGGGCGGCTGACTGCCCGCGAGCGGATAACGCAACTCATCGATCCAGAGACTTCGACGCTGGAACTTGGTGCGTGGGCCGGCTGGGAAATGTATGACGAGTATGGTGGTGCTCCTGGTGCGGGAGCAGTCTGTGTGATCGGCATGGTCTGTGGTCGGCAGCATTTAATTATTGCCAACGATGCGACGGTGAAGGCGGGTGCATTTTTCCCAGCAACGACAAAAAAAGTTCTGCGGGCACAGCGAATCGCTATGGAGAACCACCTGCCGATTATTTATCTAGTCGACTCTGCGGGCGTTTTTCTGCCCCTGCAAGAGGATGTATTTCCTGACGAGGATGATTTCGGCCGGATTTTTCGCAACAACGCGATTTTGTCCGCGCGGGGTATTCATCAAATTGCCGCGATCATGGGAAATTGTGTTGCCGGTGGCGGCTACCTCCCTGTCCTGTGTGACAAAATACTGATGACCGAAGGATCGGGACTCTACCTGGCAGGGCCTGCTCTCGTAAAAAGTGCCATCGGTCAACAGGTGACTCACGAGGAATTAGGTGGCGCTGAGATGCATGCACAACTAAGCGGCACCATCGACTTTCGTGAAGAGGATGATGCGGCCTGTCTGGGGCGGATTCGGCGATTAGTTGCAAATATTGCACCAGATGCCGACCAGCCGATGAAGCCTTATCACCGCATCGATTCTCTTTCGCCGGCTCGCCCCGGCACGGATCTCTTTGATTTAGTGCATCCTGATCCTCGCAAAGAATATGAAATTCGTGATGTACTGCAGTGCATTGTTGATCGGGAATCTTTCGAGGAGTATAAGGCCGAATATGGTCAAAGCCTCGTCTGCGGTACCGCACGCATCGGCGGGTTTCCGATCGGAATTGTCGCCAATCAACATCACCAAGTTCGACCGGCGAATGGACCTCTTCAATTCGGCGGTGTCATTTATACGGACAGCGCAGAGAAGGCCGCGCGGTTCGTCATGAGTTGCAATCAGGAATGGTTGCCGATTTTATTTATCCATGACGTCAACGGTTTTATGGTGGGTCGCGACAGTGAGCAGATGGGTATCATTAAAGCGGGCGCAAAGCTCGTAAACGCTGTGAGCAACAGTCGGGTTGCTAAGATTACCTTGTTGCTCGGTGGTTCATTTGGCGCGGGAAACTATGCACAGTGTGGCAAGGCGTATGACCCACGATTCGTCTTTGCCTGGCCGACCGCACGATGTGCGGTCATGGGCGGCGAGCAGGCGACTTCCACGCTACTGGATGTAACGATCCGATCCTTGGAACGACAGGGTGAACAGGTCGATGCTGACCAATTGGCTAAACTGCGTGACAAAATCCGAGGAGATTACGAAGCCCAAATGGATGTTCGTTACGCCGCTGCTCGGGGTTGGGTCGACGCGATTATCGATCCATCTCAAACTCGATCCGTACTGACCACCGCTCTCTCGGTTGCGACCCGCTTTGCGGAAGATCGTCCTTTCCAACTCGGAGTTTTTCAGACGTGAAAAACTTGGAAATCGCAGTGAGCACGGAGTATTTCCACAGATGACCTTGCGCATTGCAAACGCAGCTGGATTCTGGGGGGATTGGACGCTTGCGCCTCAGCAATTGATCTCTCAGGAGAAGGTAGATTTTTTGACGCTTGAGTATCTGGCGGAGTTGACGCTATCGATTATGGCTCGACAGAGGCAGAAAAATCCAAACTACGGCTATGCGCGTGATTTTATCAATGTCATTGATCGCATTGTTCCAGAACTGCAAAATCAATCATCATTGAAGATCGTGACCAATGCCGGGGGACTCAATCCACCAAGTTGTGCAGCCGCATTGGGCGAATTGCTCACGCGATACGGAATGGGATCGATCCCGATCGGTGTCGTCACCGGCGACGATCTGCTTGACGAATCTGGAACTCTGGCTGATCGGCCTTGGCCCCACTTCGATACGCATGCGCCGCTCGACAATCGCGCGAATAAGACCGTTAGCGCTAACGCATATCTCGGTGCCGAGCCTATTTGCGAAGCGCTGCAACAGGGCAGCCGAATCGTCGTCACCGGCCGTGTTGCGGATGCATCTCTAACGGTCGGCCCGACAATGCATCACTACGGCTGGGCCTGGGATGACTGGGATCGCCTGGCTGCTGCCAGTGTCGCGGGCCACCTTATTGAATGTGGTGCCCAGGTAACTGGCGGTTACCGTACCGATTGGCGGGACGCATCACTTGGGAGGATTGGTTATCCAATTGTGGAGATCGCAGAGGACGGCCAGTTTACTGTCACCAAACCCGAGGCTAGTGGGGGCGCGGTCACGCGGCAATCGGTGATTGAGCAAATCGTGTATGAGATTGGTGACCCCTCGGCCTACATCACACCCGACGTAGTCGTTGACTTTACCAAACTTGAGGTGGCTGCGATCGGGAATGATCGCGTTGCTGTGCGCAACGCGCATGGCAAACCGCGTCCGGAATCACTTAAGGTATCGCTCGCTTACGCGGATGGATTTATGGCGAGCGGTCAGCTTTTGGTATACGGAAAAGACTGCATTGTGAAAGCTCGCATCGTTGCAGACTTGATCACAGAACGATTGAGGCAAGAGGGAATTGAGCTGGATAGGTTCCATGTCGAATTACTCGGCGCAGGGGATGGAGTCCCGGGGATGGTTCCGCCTCCGGACGGATTACATGAAGTGGTACTGCGAATTTCTGCTACCGATCCAGACCGTACGTCGCTCGAGGCACTTGCCAGACAGTTTGCGCCGCTGATTACCAACGGACCGGCCGGATTGGCCGGTTATGCCCAGGGTCGACCGGTCGTGCGAAGTATATATTCCTATTGGCCGACCACCGTTTCGCGTACCGAAATTACACCGATGGTCACAGTTCAAACTGCAGACGAATGGGCCGACACAGAATCGACCTGAATAAATCGAAAGCGTTCTATGGATGAAAACTTGTTACGCCTGGGAACAATTGCCTCTGCCCGCAGTGGAGACAAAGGAAATCATGCGAATGTGGCTGTCATCGCCCGCTGTGATCTAAGCTACCGATATCTGGAGCATGTATTGACCACGGAGCGAGTCGCTGATTTCTTCAGTGCCCTCAAGAGTGGCACTGTCGAGAGATTTTTGTTGCCGAAATTGGGTAGCCTTAATTTCCTTCTCCATGATGCTCTGGCAGGCGGCGCGAGTCGTTCGCTGCGCATCGATACCCAGGGCAAGCTACTTGGCACCGCCATCCTGGAAATGCAATTACCGCTTCCGGAAAATATCGAAAAAATGCGAACCTATGAATTTTAAATTTTCCCTTTCGAATCGAAGATGCAATGGCTGATCCACTGATTAAAATTCATTACCATGAAAATGTCGCAACCATTCTTTTGAATCGTGCGGACAAACGAAATGCGTTGAGTCGCGGGCTATTGAGTGAACTGGGTCAGGCACTCCACGATGTGGGGCTGGAAAAAAAGGTGCGTGCGGTGATTCTTTCGGGTGCCGGCCCTTCATTTTGCGCTGGGATGGATCTAAAAGAGATGGCCGCGACCGCCGAACAGCCTGATCCGCACGCACAATGGAATGCAGATGCGAAAATCTATTTAGAAATCATCGAGATGATGCTTCGATTTCCAAAGCCGCTTATCGCTGCGGTGGATGGGGCGGCCGTTGCCGGGGGAGGTGGACTGGTGCTCGCATGCGATCTGGTGGTAGCTGCCCGTGGTGCGAAGTTTGGATTTCCGGAACCAAAACGGGGGATCGTGGCAGGCATTGTCGCCCCACTGCTTTCGTTCCGTACCCGAGCCTCGGACGCGGCTCTGATGCTGTTGACCGGTCGGATTGTGGATGCCGCCTATGCACACCGAGCAGGATTTGTCCACGTGTTGGTCGAGAGCGAACAAATCTGGGCCAAGTCCTTGGAGTTAGCAGAAGAATGCGCCCAGGGCGCGCCAGAGGCCGTGACACTGACGAAAAAAATGCTGAACGAAACTATTGGAGATGCGATCTTTCCACTGTTGGCTGCTGGGGCGGCGGTCAGTGGCACGGCCAGAACAACTGCTGCCGCTGAAGAGGGACTGGCGGCATTTCTGGAGAAACGCGAACCGGTATGGGATTCATCGAGTGAGACAGACCCATCCTAAATGAAAATTTCGCGGATCGATTTCACTGGGTACCGAATGGGTGTTTCTGCTGAAAGTCCCTAATTTCATCGGGGCTGATCCAGCCGTCGTGTAAGGCCGAACTAATGAGTACAGCCGCACAGCCCCAACCGGCCAACGTATCCAGATCGTCGATGCTTCGTGTACCTCCACCGGCATAAAGTGCAAGATCGGAAAATTTCGTGTGCAATTGTGTGCAGAGTTTCCGCGTGCCGGGCCCACCATGCATGCCGACGCTGGCTAGATCGATAACAATCATTCGTCCGACACCTTGCTCAATAACATCAATCGCAATTTCAAGGGCGATCTGTTTTTTCCATTGCGGATCTTTGGTCAACGGATGCCCATCCTTCAGGTCAAGGCTGAAAATCAATAACTTCGAATCGATTAATTCAAGAAAACGTTTGAAGGTTGCACGGTCGGCAACCGACTCCATGCCGACGATAATTCCCTGCACCTCAGGATGCTCCGCGGCAAACTGCATCATCTCTTTGCAATGCTCATCCGTTTCCAGGCCCGCATCGATCCAGAGTGAGAGCCCACTATCGATCAAACGTCGATAGAGATCCCAGTCGGGATTTTTTCCAGCAATTGCGTCCAAATCGGCCAAATAAAAATGGGAGAGCCCGCATGTTTTGCTTAATTGGCGGCCAATCTCTTCGGGACAGGGTGACTTTGCCAATTTGCTTTTCAAAGGCAGATAAGCCAACCGCTCGCCGGCGACCGCCCGCACCACTTCTCCCTGCTGGATGTCGATGGCTGGAACAATACGCACGCTTAAAATCCTCAGGGCAAGTTTGTGCCTTGACCAACGGCCGCAACACTGGGGGATTGCTGATAAAGAGGCATATAACGGTAGTAGACTTCAAGCGTCATTAAGGCCATGCATGTATTGTAAAGTCTGCCACCCACTTCACTGTGTTGATGCGGATAATACCAACTGCCTGCCTCGTGTCCTACCTGCGCTTGCTCAGCAATCAGGCGATCCCGCATCGCGGAGTTCCAAATCGGCCAACTTGCACCATCGTAATGATGCAGAACCATGGTCGCATAGTAGTTAAAATACATATCTGTCTCAGACGGTCCCAGGTCTGCAAGATATGAGACGCCCTTGCCTAATTTTGGATGCAGGCGATTCCAACTCGATAACATTCGGCAATAGAGGCCGATCGCGGTCGTGGCATCGCGGGGCTCTTCATCCTGGTAGCCATAAAGGCTCCCGGCCAAACGACCACTTCGGTTACTCACGCTGTCCAGAAAATAAGCGACTCGGTAAATAGCACTCGGTGGAACTGTGAGGCCGGCAAGAGTACCACTCTTGAGCGCCATCAATTGCCATCCGGTGACTGTCGTATCACCCGGTTCACCTGGATCGTATCGCCAACCTCCTCGATCGTGCTGTGCTGCGACAATAAAGTCGATCCCGGCCTGGGCGAATTTTTTCAGCTCTTCATCTCCGGTCATCGCATAGGCTTCACAAAAAGCGAGGGTTGCTAGGCCTTGTCCGTAAAGATTTCCTGCCGGCGTACGAAAATCCCCGCCACGGCTATCGAGATGCATCTGCTTCGAGAGATAAAGCAGACCCCTATGCACGACGTCTCGATGCTCGCCATGTCGATGGGTTTGACCTGCACCTAAAAATGGCAATAAACCCAAGGCGGTGGCCGCCGTACTACAGGTGGCCGTGCCCGGATTAGCGCAGTGGCCGTTGCACGGGCTTTGCGTATGATCAAATTGCATTCGACCACTGGCCTCCTGGTGGGCAGCGATCCACCGCAAACCTCGGGCAACCGCAACTTCACTCTGCGGTGTTCCGCCACGCGTCGCGAGCAAATGTCCTTTCAATCCACCTCGACGTCCCTCCACGCCCCCGCCGGTTGCGACCCCGATTGGCATCAAAATTTGATCGCTCGCCAAAAGCGATGTAGCCGCCGAATTTGGATGGTCTGTGGATGCCTGCTGCGGCGTTTCCAGCCACTGAACCTGCGAAGCCGCCTGAACCTTGACTCGGATAGGAATGCCCTGCGTGATGGATTGAACCGACTCGCCACCGGTCGCAGTTGCAAGCAGAGCATCTCCCGATTCGGAAAGCTCATGTTCGGTTTCACGGATTTCGACGATCAATTCGGGAGATCCTCTCCGGTCGTCCCAGGAGACGGAAAAGCAAAATCCCAAAAGAAGGATAAGGATCAAATGCACCAGGAAACTGATGGCCCCACCGACCAGCCGCTCTTGGCCACGTGGTTCACACCAACGATCGCCACGGGTTTCGCCAGGGGGCGGCCCAGATTCGTTGTTGCAGTGATCGACTGCTGGAAGCGGTTCAGCTTCGAATCCAGAAGCAGCCGTCGATGGACATACCGTCATCGGAAATACGATCCCTCAGGCGTACGGGTGACACAAACCCACGGCATGCGGGGGCACGGGCCCACTTTCTCCGAAATTCCGCACCTCTTTAATCGCCGGTTCTTTCCCATTATAGCTTGCAAAAATAGACCCTGCCGGAGCGAAACAAGGCGGAAAATCCAAAAAACCGGGGATTAAACCCCGCTCAAGGATTTACTGGGCTACCGGGATCCAGAAGCCCGGGAGAAGGCGTATCGCTTGTCCACAAAAACAGCCGTACTACTCGAGGGGGAAATCTTCCTCTTCGTCACTACCACCATCCGGTTTATAGGCAGATTGGTAGCGGTAATACACTTCAAGCGTCATGGCACACATGCAGGTACTCATCAAACGTCCACCGGTGTGCCCATGATTGCCACCATAGTACCAACTACCCGCGTCTGGACCCTGTTTGACTTGCGAGTTCACGAGCATATCCCGCATCACATTGTTCCAGCTTTTCCACAGCTTTCCTTTTGGACCATCATTCTGAAACATCACCATCGTAGCGTGATAGTTGTGGTAAACGTTATCACGGGCTGGGCCCATAGCAGCAAGCCATTCGACACCCTTCCGCTGCCCTGGATCATCTTTTTTGGTTCCCAAATAAGTTCTGCAAAGCAGACCCAAGGCGGTCATCGCACCGTCGTTGTCCACGATATGTTGTCGGGCTTCGGGATTCATATACCCATATCGGGAAAATCCGCCACCATATTCGGACTTGTCAAAACCAACGCTATCGAGCCATTTATTTGCTTGTGTCTTTACGTGGCCCGGCACATTCAGGTACGCCATCACCGCACTCTTTAGCGCCATGATCTGCCAACAAACGACCGACGTGTCCCCGCCCCCATTATAAGTCGGCGTGTAATGCCAGCCACCAGTCTGTGGTTTTTGACTGGCTGCAATGTAATTGATTGCTTTCTGCGCTGGCAATTTTAATTTCGAATCCTGCGTCATCCCATACGCTTCCACCAATGCACACGCCGCAATTCCATGACTGTACATGTGGTAATGCCAGTATTTGCTGTCATACAGCTTCCCACTTCCGGGATCCATCTTTCCAACCAGATACGCCAAGCCCTTTTTAACAACGTATTCGTATTTATTATTTTTTGCCGGTAAGTGGGTATAGCCCGCAGCCAAAAAGGGTAAAAGTGCCAAACCAGTCGCACCGACTTTGGGGCTGCTTCCTGGAGAAATATCATCACCCGGATTGGCAAAACCGCTGCACTTGTCACCCGGCGTATGATCGAAGCTCCAACTGCCGTCACGATTCTGATGATTGGCTAACCACCGCAAAGCTGCCTCAACGGCAGACTCGGACCCCGGAGTGCCTCCACCCTTACGGGCCCCAGCTGCACGACCACCGGTTGTACGGCTTCCCAAACCACTTGCTGCGGCGCCGCCCATGTCCGTTGCCACATCGCCCGAAAAAGCGGACTCGGTCGCAAAATCTGAAAACTCGACTTGGGCGGCTGCGAGACTGACGTCATCCTGTTGCGTGTTAATGGTAAACTCCGGTGCCTCGATCTGTGTATCAACCGGGGCGGTGACCTCTTCAATTTCTTCTTCGGTCTCTGAATCCTCTTCTTCAAGCTCTTCGTTTAGTGATTCCTGATCTTCTTCGAGTTCCTCTTCTTCCGTGACGTCCGGGTCCCCAATCACCAATTCGCGTATTTCATCCTGCTTTTCTATCCCGAGTCCAATCAGTCCTAAGATGATGAGCAGAAGCATATGCACCACCATGCTGATCAACCAACTCGGGCTTTGACGCATCCAAATGCCAAATCCGCTCTCTTCACCCGGTTCCCCCTCGTCATCCTCGTCATCCGTATCGTCCTCGGCGGCCGTTGCAGCCTTTGCCCGAAGGGACTCTTGCTCTGCAGAACGCTGTGCATTTCTTTTAGGAGGCTTACCCATCGTTTTAATGCCTTTATGATGCGGTGACTGGTGCTCTGAACCGGGCCTGTTTTCGGCCAATCTCAATGTGTTCTATTACCTTTTAGTATAAAAAAATGGAACGCCACTGACAAACCATTCCTTGTTGAAGCTGGAAAAATCGCCTGGAATCTCGGCTTGAGTGGCAATTCTTAAGCTTTCTGAGAAAACGCCGGGGACTGGTCGCAGGATGTGATAAATCGATACAATAAGTTCTGACTCAGGAGGGCGAATAAAGCTCGCGACTTTGCACTTTTTGTCGGCCCTTAATCTTATTAGTAGAAGCGAAGACGATGGCGAAGAAAAAACTGGAGACTCTGTTTCTCGTTTGCGAAGAAACCGGAGATTACAACTACACAATCCGCAGGAAACCGGGTGGCGAAAAACTACGACTGAAGAAATACAGCCCCCGTCTACGGAAGCACACGTTGCACGTGGAAAAAAAGAAATAGGCTGCTTGGCGAGCACACGTTGTCCACCAGAGCCGAGCGACCTCCGGCCTCGAGAGACGCATGCAGGATGCACCCGAACGCACGTGGCGGATCGCGCCGCACGATCAACGACAAATAGAGGCGCTGCAACGGGCGGCCGGTATTCCGGCAATTGTCGCCCAACTGCTGCTGACCCGCGGAATCGATCAAGCAGAAACGGCAGAGTCGTTTTTGCATCCCAAGCTTTCCGACATGCGTGACCCGAATGATTTTCCGGGAATCGATTCAGCCGTGCCACGTATTGCGCAGGCGATCACAAAAAAACGATCCATCATGATCCATGGGGATTACGATGCCGACGGGATCACCGGCACCGCAATTCTTTACCGGTGCTTAAAATTACTCGGTGCTGATGTTCGCTATTTCATACCCAATCGGCTAGGCGACGGCTACGGATTGAAAGCGGATCGCCTAAAACAATTTGCCGATGATGGCATCGACATGGTAATCACCGTGGACTGCGGGATTGCCAGCGTAGAGGAAGCAGACGTTGCACAGCAGCTAGGCCTTGAATTGATCGTGACTGATCATCATACGCCGGGGCAACGCTTGCCAACTGCTACCGCAATCCTCCATCCTGGACTTCCCTCCATGCCCTATCCATTTGCTGGTCTATGTGGCGCAGGCGTCGCATTTAAGCTCGCTTGGGGGCTATGTCAGAATAAAAGTGAAAGCAAACGCGTTACACCGCAACTTAAAACATTCCTACTACAGGCAGTGGGTCTGGCAGCGATCGGTACGGTGGCCGACGTGGTGCCCCTTCTTGATGAGAATCGATCGCTGGTCCACCATGGGCTTGGGAGCCTTTTACGGCAGCCTGTTCCCGGTCTTGCAGCTTTAATGAACATCACCAGTTTATCCGATAAGAAACGACTCGGCGGGGAGGACATCGGATTTACGATTGCACCCCGACTCAACGCGGCAGGAAGACTCGGACAAGCGCCTTTAGCAGTCGAACTTTTGACGACGGATGATCCAGCGCGCGCCAGATCGTTAGCAGATTATTTACATGAATTGAATAAAAGTCGTGAAAGCATTGAACGCAGCGTCTATCTTGCTGCTAACAAACAAGCTCAAGCACAACTCGATGCAGGCAGCCACAGTGCGTTAGTGCTAGCAGGAATGGGTTGGCATAAAGGAGTTATTGGTATTGTCGCCGGAAGATTAGCCGAAAAATATCATTGCCCGGTACTCGTGACCTCACTCGATGAAATGGGAGTCCAGCCAGGTGTCGGTAGCGGACGTAGCATTTCGGGATTCAATCTTGCTCAGGCACTGCAGGCATGCGATCCCTATCTCCTCGGTCATGGCGGACATGCGGCGGCAGCCGGATTTCAATGTGAGACGGAAAATATAGATCGGTTCCGGATTGCCTTCTGCGAATACGCTGATGCTCAAAGCAGTGGTACGATGCAGCAGGCAGAGCTTAACATTGACGCAGAGGTGCCGCTCAGTGGCCTTACCTTGCAGGCCGTGGAACAGATAGAACGCCTGGAGCCCTTTGGTCAAGGAAACCGTCGACCGCTTTTGTGCAGCAGTCAGATCGAAATCCGGGAACCCAAGACCATCGGCAATGGAGATAAGCACCTAGCATTGAAGGTGGTACAGAATGGACTCACACTCCGCGGAGTTGCTTTTGGACGAGGCTATTGGGTCAATGAACTGCAACAGCTTACCGACTCTGTTGCCATCGCGTTTCGACCGGTGATTAACACTTTTCGTGGTCAAAGGAATGTCGAACTCCATCTGGAAGATTGGCAACGCACCGTAAAACGGACTGACAGCTCTCTGGTCGCCTCAGGCGAAACTTCCGATTAAGTGCAATGTTCAATACTGCCTCGTGCGTCCGTTTGCGAAAAAAAATGGTCGCCGATCAAATCATGAGTCGGGGTGTGTCTAATCCTCGCGTGATCAGCGCATTACAGAAGGTACCGCGCGAGGAGTTCGTTCCGAAAACGTTGCGCGATCGTGCCTACGAAGACGCAGCGTTACCCATCGCGTGCAAGCAGACCATCAGTCAGCCGTTGATGGTTGCACTGATGAGTGAGGCCCTTGATTTAAAGGGAAGTGAACGAGTTCTGGAAGTAGGCACCGGGAGCGGATATCAGACGGCGATCTTGGCAGAAATTCTTGGAGCAGAAGGGATGCTCTGGAGCATCGAACGACATGTAGATCTTTGGCGGTCTGCAGGCGAAAAACTCCTGAAACTTGGTTATATCGATCCCCAACTTCAGGTCGGAGATGGGTCGCTTGGCCTTCCGCAACATGCCCCATTTGACGCTGTGCTGATTGCTGCCGCAGCCCCCCGCTGTCCGCCCGCACTTTGGGAGCAATTACGAGTCGGAGGAAAGATCGTATTCCCGATGGGACAACCTCAGCAGCAGCGACTGCAGGTGCTAGAGAAAAAGAAATCAGGCCAACCTCTAATCAGAGATCACGTTTTATGTCGATTCGTGCCTCTGATTGGGACCGGGCTCTAGACGGGAAAAATTTTCATCGCCGGTTGGGACATAGATCCGCTGAAGGAATCGACCGCGGTGGTCCGATACCAACAAAGAGAATCAAAACGGGCCCATCCCCAAGGGCGGTTGTTTTGGAACTTTGAGCCCTTTTGGGAATATCTGCCACGAAGAAAGGTACCCATGTCGCGTTTACTTCGGGAATTTACTATCGGTGCTAGCACCTGTCTGTTTGTTTTTTTCATTCCTGGTGTGCTGCTGGCACAGCTTGTCCCGGGAACTGGACAAAAGATTGAGCATGTGGGTGATGATTTTGAGAATCCCGAGTGGCATTACATCGGCAACTGGCCCAAGAGCACCGAAGAAAATAATGATCGACATAACTACCCTTCCGGAAAGTCAGCCAACGGAAGATGGTACGAGGGAATGAAAAGAGGGCAACCCGATTTCATTCGAAGAGTGCCTACGCCTTCAGGTGGTCTTCCCGGTAGCGAAGGGTCTCTGATGATGCGATCGCTACAGACAGGCATTCCAGGCGTGCCGAGTTACCGAACGCAACAGGACGATTTCATTGCCGATACGATGTATCGTCTCGGTCGGCCTATCCCTTCGGGGCGGATGCCCAGTGTCGTTACTCGAGTATATCTTGCCCCGTTCGAGCGATGGGAACGACGCAGGGGCGCAACATTCGCTTTTCGTCTTGCCTGCGAACCGGCAAACCCCCGCGCACGATCACGCCACAGCGACGAACCGGACACCTACTGGCCAGGACTGCTGATCGATTTCCACCCGAAAAAGGGTGAAAAACAACCACAGGACATGGCATCTTTTCGGATTCGGGCAAGTCGCAACGGAGACTATCGAGGGCCCGCGATCACGGAAACTGGTTGGTGGACTCTCGGCATGTCGGTAACGCCCAATGGTATGGTTCACTATTATGCCCGGAAAGGAATCGAGGATCTTACCCCCGAAGATCGTATAGCTTCGCAATACCCATACGGTTTTAGAGCGCGTGAAATGCGAACTTTTTTCTTTAATGTCCTCAGCGGCGACGACGGAAAAACGTGGTCCACGCCGTGGATTGTGGATGATCCCTCGGTCTACGTCGCTCGCTAGCGAAAGGTGCTGCCTGCATTCATTGGTGAAAGAAAGGTGGGCTGCGTTTGCAGCCCACCCCCATCCCAATTTCGCTTTGCTCAAAATTCGCCAAATACTGAATCTACCAATTCCAATTCCGATGCACCGTTCAAGGTACTCATCCTTTCGACTCGGATGGCATCGGCCACAGTGTATTGATTCGGGTTAGATCCCGGCCCCAGACGAACGTTAATATTTCCGCCGGTCACCTGAACCGTTGCCAGAATATCCCAAGCGGAACCCTCATATTCAAACTCGCTTGGTGCATTTCGCTGATTTACGGTCGTGGCTGCCAACAGCGAACCGCTTGCGTCTTCGATTGAGAAAGCTGCATCGACCGCGTTGAACCTGTTGTCATATTTCTGCGCCCACGTGGCAGCAATCTGATAAAGGCCATCATCTAGACCCGAGAAGTTCCAACTCGCCGTCCCATCGCCACCACGCATGGAGTGGTTATCACCGCCATATGCAGAAGCCACCTGGTGATTGTCGGCATAATAGAATCCATCCTGGCTGAAATCAGCATCTTTGTTGTCGATGACCGTTACAAACGATGCTTCGTTATCGTTGACCGCAAACGTGCCGCTGCCACCGGTATAGCCGCCTGCTGTCGCAGCGATCGTCACCGCCTGGGTTCCATCGGCAGAGTTGTCGTCTACTGCAGCGATTTCAAATGTTGCACTGCTCTGCCCATCTGCGATGGTGACGGTCGACGGTACGTTTGCTTCGGTCAGATCATCACTAGCAAGGCTAACCACCAGGTCGCCCTCGGTATGGGTGCGGGTCACTGTGGCCGTCGTTGCCGCAGCACCGGCTGCCTCAGAGATTGTTGCATCGGCAATCGATAACGAGAGCGTCGGGGCAATGTCCCCGAGTTTCTCAATGCGAATGGCATCGGCGACCGAATACCGATTACTGTTTGAGCCAGCCTCAAGAGTCACGAAGAGCGAGCCGCCGGTAACGTTGAGAGTTGCCAAAGAATCCCAGCTTGAACCATCATCCACAAATTCATCCGGGGTATTCATTTGGTTCACTGTGGTCCTCGCCAACACAGTGCCACTCGCATCCTCTATTGAGAAAGGCGCGTCGACCGCGTTGTACTTGTTACCATATTTATGATCCCAAGTGGCTGACACCTGATACTCTCCATCATCGAGATCTGAAAAGGCCCAGCGGGCCCAGCCATCACCACCTCGCATATTATGATTATCCTGGTCACGGGCCGCGGCCACTTGATTATTGCTTTGGTAGCGGAAACCGCTCTGGCTGAAACCACTATCGCCATTGTCTATGACGGCAATTACAGTGACATTCTCATCGGTGACATCAAGCACGCTAATGGCGCCGGTATATCCTGCTGCGGAAGCCATGATCGTAACATTCTGAGTGCCGTCAACGAGACTATCATCCACGGCTGAAATCTCAAACGTCGCACTGCTCTGACCATCGAGCATCGTGATGGTGGCCGGTACGGTCGCTTCGCTCGTGTCGTCACTCGTGAGTGAAACCACTAGATCTCCACGGACGTCGGTCCGGGTTACCGTTGCGGTTGTCGCTCCAGTGCCGGCACTTTCAGCAATCGAGGCATCGGCAACCGCAATATTTAGAACGAGCGGTACATCCTCATCGGTCACTTCAAGCGTGTCACTGGCACCAGTGTATCCTGCTGCAGCGGCCGAAACTGTGACAGTCTGCGTTCCGTCGACCTCACTGTCATCGACTGCCGCAATCTCAAACGTCGCACTGCTCTGACCATCAAGAAGCGTTACCTCTGCCGGTACGGTCGCCTCGCTCGTATCATCACTCGTGAGCGCGACCGTCAAATTACCCCGCGGATCGCTCCGCGTCACCGTAGCCGTTGTCGCCGCAGCGCCAGCTTCCTCAGCAATCGAGGCATCGGCAACCACAATATTTAGAACGAGCGGTACATCCTCATCGGTCACTTCAAGCGTGTCACTGGCACCGGTGTATCCTGCTGCAGCGGCCGAAACTGTGACAGTCTGCGTTCCGTCGACCTCACTGTCATCGACTGCCGCAATCTCAAACGTCGCGCTGCTCTGACCATCAAGAAGCGTTACCTGTGCCGGTACGGTCGCTTCGCTCGTGTCGTCACTCGTGAGTGAAACCACTAGATCGCCACGGACGTCGGTCCGGGTTACCGTTGCGGTTGTCGCTCCAGTGCCTGCACTTTCAGCAATCGAGGCATCGGCAACCGCAATATTTAGAACGAGCGGTACATCCTCATCAGTCACTTCAAGGAAAAAATCCCACTGTGTCTGGTTATGTTGTAGACGGTAGCGGTGATTATCAGGACCCCAGCCGTCCACTTCAATGATTCCGTCCGCACCAATACCGTCGTCGTATACGTTGTGTCCGTTGGCCACGAGATCGTCATAGAGACTTTGGCTGTTTGAATAGGGAACAATTCCGTCATCAACAGCATGCAGCACGATTGCATTCAGGGTGGGCGTAGGGGACGGTCCAGTCGGTACCGGTGGTGTACTACCTAGAAAAAACGCGCCACCAAGACCACCAGAATGCGCTGCAAAGGCTGCGATGTCGTCGCTGCGATATGTTGCAACGTAGTAGCTGAAATAGGCGCCCCACGAATGACCGGTCGTGAATATCTGGGACGTGTTGATATTGTAATTCGTGTCTGCCCAATCAATCATATCGTCCACGAACGACAGATCCGAGGAAGTGCCCCCGGCGCCTAAATCCCACGTTTTGAAAAAGCCTAAGGATTCCGGAAACAGGACAATAAATCCGTTTTCATGCGCGGTGGTTTGCCATCCGTAATAACCATTTTCCGCTGATCCACCGCTTTGTTCACTGCTGTTACCGCCCATCCCGTGAAACATGAATAGAAGCGGCGTTGGTGTTGATGGATCATATGACTCCGGCACATAGTAGCCAAAGTTCCTTCCGTTAATGGTCGTATATTCTGGCGAATAGTCAGGTGAAGTTGAAGCAACTGCGGCCATTGATTCAAGGCCATCAGCGTTGACAAGGTTGTTTGAAGCTTCTAATTCCTGTCCCCCAAGCGGTGACCCGGCAATGATCACATTGTCGATCGAATCAGTATTAACTTCCGTTTGTGGTGCTGCGGTCACACCAGTGAGCATACGTCGTTGTTCAAGCGACTCGCAACGAAGTTTTATTTTATTAAGCGCGCGATGTGTTGTTGATTTAGACCCAGATTGTTTTAGAGGCTTGAGCAGCCCAACTAGCCAGTTCGAAATTTCCACTTCCCTGTCTCCATGTAATTTAGATGCTTAGGACATTCGATGGTGTTAGAGAAAAATTGAATCAACTGGCCATTTGATTCAATGATTGTTTCGGAAAGAGATACTCTTCCCGCCATCGATTTTTTATCGCCCTTGCATGTTGAGTAATCTCGCCCCCTCAAGCATGGTGTCCTCAGGAAAAAATATTTTCAATGATTATTCGATTTTTATTTCAAAGAATCCACTGAAACGAGCAATGTGCGAAGATTTCGCATAACCCAGCGAGATAAAACCACTGCGACGTAATTCAGCATGCGGGTAACGTGGGTGATCGTAATTCTTGAATTACGTTGGAGATAGAGCGATCGAAGCTAGAGTAAGAACTGCAGGCCGCTCAGCACGCTGGTTCCGGTACGGGTTCTTTCTTCTACCGTATTCGGAAGATCATTCTCTCGAAGCACCATTCCGTAAAACTCGAATTGGGCACCGAAACGGTAAACAGCTTTCACAATTCCCCTACGATTGATTTGATCGTGCAGGGGGTCGCCGATTTGCCTGGGATAGTATTCCCCGTAATTGAGCATCAGAAGCCAACGATCAAAATCAATATTTAGGTTGACGTAATAACCAAATCCCTTAAGTTTTTTTCCGTCTGTCGGCAGTGTCTCTCGATAGTAAATACTACGACCCCAACGGATATCCTCGGCAGTAAATAGCTCGCCCTCTAAATTATATCCGGATTTACGATATCCGTATTCATCGTAAATGCCTTCAGCAGAAAATTGGCACCGCCCCCAACGGTACATGGCATCGAAACCCAAATGATTTTGTCGAAGCTTTTGATGCTCCGATCCAATACCATCTTGCCACTTTATCGATGAACCGATCGCAAAATTATCGCGACCAAAACCTACCCGGCCAATCAATGCCTTTGACGAATTCGTATCCTTGTCGATACCTCCGTTGACCAAGCCTGCTGAGATCACGGAAAGACCTCCAGCATACTGAAAAAGCACCCCTGTCTCCCTCCAAAGAATCGACTCTGTACGGATAAAGGGAGCATCCTCTCGACTGTTCTCATAAATCGGAAAATAAGCGCGACCGAAAGGCGTAATTATTTTTCCGATGGACATCATAAAATTTCCTTTTTGCGCGGAGACAAAAAGCTGCGAAATTTCATAAATATCGACCTCAAAGTTGTTCATCCAAGGCAGCCTTGAATGGTCTACTAATTGGTTACGATCAAAGGGTTGGTTCAAATAGAATTCGCCGCGAACCGTCGTCAGCCACTCCTGTCCCATCCGTCGATACGTTGCTCCCAGAATCGCTTCGGATAAAAAGGTGGCCTCATTGCCGCTCCACTCAATGCGTTGATCATTGATATACGCACCGCGAACAAGCATGTCGAATCCAATTCCCTGAAAAGCGTCTTCCGGGGGAAGATGCGTATCCCATGCATACTCGGATTGCTGCAGCAGTAGTGGAACATTGAAGTTAAGCGGGGTGTGCGCAAGAGTCACCGGGGGCAACGGGAGAGCGACAACACGAGGCCGAATGGCTGCACGTGGAGTGAGTCCTGGAGGCAGTACTTCGAGGCCAGGGGACAAACTTTCCACGGACAGATCCTCATCCAAAAATATCCCCTCGCCCGCTACCGGATTTGGCAGTGCTTCAATGGCATCAATCGCATCAAGGGCATTAGCACCGGGGGCAGCGGAACGAAACGTTTCCGAGTCCACCGGTGGCAACCGGATTGGCTGTGCTGTCCGGGAGTCGGCGGGCTCGGCATAAGACCGCGCAACGTGAAGCGGCGCCTCAAGAGCGAGCCCGAAGACTGCTAGCACGAGATGCAATGCTCTGCCAGCAATCGCCCGCTTCCTGGACACGGATCCTCCATCCCGCATAGAATTCGCACTCACACGAATTGTCTGCTGCGAAAAAAAATGGAAATAATATCGTAAAATACGGTGTTTCACGCGGATCTGCATCCCACTCCGCACCTGCGCTGGAACAGCCGTTTCTTTTACGTACCTCCGTGTCATCGTCGTTATAACCGGAATTCTCTATAATTATCGGAATGACCGGTTAACCCGATGTATTTTACGGTGATTAATCAACTCGCCTATTTTAATTCCGTATCGACTGGCCGCCCGATTGGATGAATCCGATCCAAGGCTGTTGAACATCATGTGGAGGGAGTGATGCGTAGGACTGCAATCCAGAATTGCCCGTGTCTACCTCAGTGTCGATCTGTTTTTCGACCTGGTTTCACGCTGATCGAACTTCTGGTCGTGGTCGCCATAATTGGCATCCTAATCGCAATGCTATTGCCAGCCGTTAATTATGTTCGAGCACGTGCGCAAGCAATTCAGTGTCAATCTAATTTGCGTCAGATCGGCCTGGCCATGCAAACCTACTTGGATTCGCGGGGAACAAAAGGACGTTATCCCGATGCAGCCGTGCTTCCTTCACTTACGCCGGATCGCGAATCACTCGCAGATATACTGCTGCCTTTTTTGGAAGAAAACGTTGCTGTCTTCCATTGCCCAGGTGATCAGGAGTACTTTGCAAACGAAGGCCTAAGCTATGAATATAATGCCTCCCGTTTCGCAAACAAAACGCGGAGTGAAGCACTTATCGGACGTCGAAGCGGCAAACAAACCAGGTCGGCGTCTGAGTATTGGATCGTTCATGATTTCGACAACTTTCATGGGCCCGAAGGAGACGAAGGATCTTACAACTACCTTTATGCGGATGGTCATGTCGAGGGCCTGTAAACTTGTAACAGGAAATATTTAAATGAAGTCGTTATTGAAAACTTCACGGGAAACGCCGCAATGAAAAATATTTGGTGGGCTGTTATTTCACTGTTTGTGGTCACGGGGATTGCAGTCATCTGGGTGATTCAATCTGAGGAAACGCCAGAATGGAGAGAAATGCAGCAACTGCAGGAAGAAATCCGTGCATCGATGCAAGCAGATGCAGAGCAAACTAACGTTAATGAGTCCTCGGAATCTAGCGCTGAAACGGAAGCCGAAAAAGAAAGGCGTGACGAGTTCCGCATGGAGAAAATCGCGGAATATCGAGATAAGATTGAATCGTTACCGGAGAAACTGCAGAAAGCAGCGCGAGATCAGATGCGGGAAATGTTCGTTTCCCGAATGCAACAGCGAATAGATCTCGTTCTTTCACTTCCTCCCGATGAGCGGGATGAAGAGTTGGACAAACAAATTGATGAATGGGACCGTCGAATTGCTGCCTGGGACAAGAGAAGAGAAAAGCAAAATGAAGAATTGCGGTCAGGTGGTGGTGGAAGTGGTGAGGGAAATCAGGGAGGCGATAAAAAGAAATCGGGACGCCGTCGAGGCTGGACGAATGCTAGCAAGGAACAGCGTGACACGTGGCGAAGGGAGCTACTATCCCGGACCACGCCGGAGCAACGGGCCAAATGGCATGAGTATCGGCGACTTATGGATGAGCGACGAAAAGAACGTGGTCTCTCTACCCGTTCTTTCAATTAATTTTTAGCTAGCATGATTCGATCAATGGCTTGCACTGTGCAGCTAGTCGCATCCCTCGCGTTGATACAGCGATGATGGGAATATGTTTCTAATCCGGCAGCAAGACTTTTTGCCTTGACGAAACATCAACCGTCTCCTATATCAGGTCCGGGCCATGAGAGGATTCACTATGAAAGCTCTGCGACCAACGCTGCCTGCGGTCATTGCCCTCTGTTTGATTGGTATGACTTCCACTGTCAACGCTCAAACGGAAGGAGGAGAGGGTCTGGTACGCACCGTGAGTGCGGAACAGCCTCCCTTAATTGAACCTTTGCAGAGCAGCCCTGACCTCGATTTCAAAAGCCTGCTCAGACCTCGGTTTTCGCTTCGGGCCGAATGGGAACCCGAGGCAGATGATCTTGCGATCGCATCGTATGATCTCTCAGTCACCGTTCCGACGTACCCAATATTTGGTCCACCACCTCCTCTAATTTCCGGAGGGGCCGGCCTGACGATGTTATATGCGCCGGCGCGGTACAATTTGCCGGATGACCTTTTTGATTTCACACTCGGAGCCGCATGGATCAGACCGCTGAACGAGCGTTGGACGCTGCGATGGATGCTTCAGGGTGCACTAGCGTCAGATCTCAAAAACACCACCAGTCAGGCATTGCAAATTCGTGGCGGGGGTTTTGCAATGTACTCACGTCGCGAAGAGTTACAGTGGGCCTTTGGCGTTATGGTGACCGGTCGCGAAAACATTCCGGTCCTGCCTGCCGCCGGAGTAATCTGGGATGCCTCTCCCAAAATGCGCTGGAATCTGATGCTACCGAATCCTCGACTGATGTTCTTGGTTTCTGAGAGAGAAGAGAAGCAAAACTGGCTTTATCTGGGTGGTGGTTTTGCGGGAGGAAC
>JAYZMM010000036.1:0-8826 GCA_036153155.1 Planctomycetota bacterium | reverse complement strand
CTTCGGCGAACTCTTTCAACAGTCTGGCGAAGACGCGGTAAGACACTTATTTTATGTCGCTTCTAGCCTCGACAGCATGGTGGTCGGTGAATCGCAAATTCTAGGCCAGGTCAAGCAGGCCTACGAAGAGGCGACACGTCTAGGTAGCACGGGACCACTTACCCACGGGGTTTTTCAGGCTGCTCTGAAGGCAGCGCGTCGCGTAGCGAACGACACCGCCATCCATCAAAAACGTACCAGCATCCCCGCAGTGGCTGTAAGCGACTTTGCAACCCAGATCTTCCAACGCTTCGATGATAAAAATATTTTATTGATTGGGGCCGGGGAAATGGCTGAAGAGACACTGCAATATTTACGATCCGAGGGCGCAAATGAGGTGACGATCGTCAACCGAAGTCTACAGCGGAGCAATTCATTGGCCGAAAAATGGCAATGTCGACCAGATCGCTGGGAGCGGCTCGAAGCGTTGATTGTGGCGGCTGATCTGATTGTCAGCACAACGGCATCCGGCGAACCAGTCGTCACCCTGGAAGAGTTCAAAAAAATCGCGTCTCAACGTCACCAGCGACCGTTAGCTATTTTGGATCTTGCCGTTCCCTGTGACTTTGATCCGGCAATCGGAAAATGCCTTGGTGTCTATTTATATAATATTGACGACTTGCAAATTGTCTGTCACCGTAATCGACAGGCACGACAAGATGAATGGCCTGCTGCAGAGAAAATTCTTGAAGAAGAAACGCAACAGTTCATGATCGACTTGCATCATCGGGCAACCGCGCCGACGATTCGGCAATTGACAGAAAGTTGCCAGCGATTGAAAACCGAGGAGCTTGAGCGACTTTTTAATAAAATACCTCAAAGTGATCCCAATGCACGCGAAGAGATTTCCCGTGCTTTCGATCGGTTTATCAATAAACTATTGCATCCTCCCCTAGATTCTTTGCGAAAGGAGGCGCATCAGGGAACACCCCATTCATTGCTCGATGCCTTTAAACGACTCTTCAAGTTGAAAGATTAAGTCGATAGAGTTTTGGCGAATTCGTTTTAATCTTTTCTAGATCCAAAAAATAATCGGGGAAACGATCTTTAGATAGAGCACCTGGTGAGACTCCCTACAATCGCTCGTGTTTGACTTTTAAAAAGTGAAGTAAATCCAAAATTTCTTCTCTCGACAAGGTGTCAAGTAAACCGGAAGGCATCATCGAGACAGGGGACGGTTGGGCATCTTCGATCGCCTGAGGGTCAACCGGCGTGTAATTACGAGGCTGCAACATATTGGTAATCACACTCCACTTCCCTTTGTGGATGTCTGCAATCTGTCCCGTGACTTGTTTGCCATCGTAAAGTGTAAACGTTGTCGCACGATACTGATCGGAAATAACTCGATCCGGTTCAAGGATGGCCTCGAGTAAATCTCTCGTCGTGAATCGATGACCAATGGTCGTCAAATCAGGGCCGAGAATACCCCCACTTCCGGCAATTCGATGACAACGGATGCAACCGACCTCGGAAAATAATATTTCCCCTCTCGCTAAATTTCGAGTTGACGATGGTTCGACCACATCATCCTCAAAATCTTTAACACTCCAATTTTTTACAAATCGACGTGTTATTGGTTTTGCCGAGGATTCCGCAAGTAAACTACCTTTAGAATTAAACTGCGTTAAATCACCCAGGGCTTGATATTCATCTTTTGTAAGATGTTCGCTAGCTTCTTTGTGAATCTGTTTGAGAACACTGTCGTACGACTCACCACCCTGGTAGGTCTGCAATTTCTTAAACCATTGAAAATAAATCTGTCGCTGTCGGTCGGTCCACGTGAGTCCGGGCAAACGCAGGGAAAGCATGTAGTCGATTTTTGCTTCCTGCGTTTTTGCAGTAGCAATCAATTCCAGGGTCCGAGGAACAACGATTGGTGATTTCAGCGCAACCAGCAACTGGCACAGCTCGCTATTTAGTGCGTTCGTATCTGCCGGATAAACTTGATTTAATCTGGCGAGCAAGCGGTTCCGAAGTTGCTCATTCGGCTTTCCGAAGCGAATGATTGCCAACTGGTAGGCTCGCAAAAGATCAATCTTTTCGCTTTCGCGAAGTGCCGACCATTCAATTCCATCGAGTGCGGCACAAATGCGTCCCTGTAATTGGTGGCTTTTTTTTGTTTGTGCACGGCAAAGCGCAATGGATGCCTGAATCAAAGCTTGTGGATTGCTTTCCTGCAAGGCACGAGTTTGCCACAATCGGCAGGGCTGATGCTCAAGAACCAATCGTGCCGCATAACGAAGATGGCGATCGGAGTTCGAAAGAAAGGGCCACGCGGCATCAATCACGCTTTCCACATTTTCAGCATCTGCCGGTCGGTGCAATGCTTCAAGTGCGTGCCGCTGCGCAAAAGCTACATTCAGTTCAGGAATCTGTCTATTTATTTTCGGGTGTTCCGGATCACGATAACCGATGCGATATAGCGCTGATTCAATACCGCGTCCACCGGTCGTAAAATACAGCATTCCATCCTGGGGGCGTACCACAAGGTCAGTCACTGGCAGTGGGACGGCTGACGCAAACGATTCGACCACTCCTTCATAAGAAGCCCCGCGGGGCGTTAAATGAACAGCATAGATGTTGCCAAAACTCCAGTCACCTAAAAAGAGTGCATTCTGGTAGCGTTCGGGAAAATGGGTCCCATAGCCAAAAGCCATTCCCGTGGGGGAACCTGCACCCACATCGACCACCGCCGGCAAGCTATCGGGCCGATATGCAGGCCACTTTCCGGTCCCTGTTCGCCAACCAAATTCGCCACCCGAGCGAACATGGCAGACCCTTGTGGGACGATACCAAGGCATTCCCATATCCCACTCATTATCCGAATCAAATGTGAACATCTCTCCCGCTGAGTTCAGGGCAAGATCATACGCATTGCGAAAACCGATTGCCACCAACTCCCAATCTTGTCCTTCCGGATCCGTTCGACAAACCCAACCGCCCGGGGGTTTCAAGTGCTTGCCGAATCCGCGGGAATCATTTTGTGTTGAAAGAATCGAATCGGTACCCCAGTTATGAGGTGGTCGCTGGACATTGCACTGCGGAACATCAGTGGCATTTCCTCCAATAACAAAAATATTTTTGCCATCTGATGTTCGGACCACGCTATGAGGGCCATGCTCACCCGCGCCGTTAAATTTGCGGAGCAACCGCACTTGGTCATACCGATCATCCCCATCGGTATCGGAAACCTTATATAAACCGGATCCCTCCGCTGCCTGTCCGTTGACTACAACGTATAGCCCACCGAACGCATACAGCAGCCCCTGGGCTTGGCCGATGGGAAGATCAATTTTTTCTACCCCCGCCGATTGTCCGCTTCCGACCGGTGGCGGTGTAACGCGAAACAAACCCTTCGACTGCGCCGATGCAATTAATCTTCCCTGTGGATCAATTGCAAGTGCGACCCACGACCCCTGCGTCTCACGCGGCACGCTATAAATTTTTTCAGCGAAAAAATTAGGGGGTAAATGAATCTCAGGAGATTTAATTTCGCCTGTCCGGTCGACCGGTGTTGATTTGGTCACCGCTTGCCTTTCGGCCGACTCTCCATGAGATAATAAAACCAGCAACAATGAGGCAAACAGGATAGCTATGCGAATGCGATTTGCATCTGCATCCGTATCGTGCTGCCGATACCTTGCACGCGCACATTTACGCTTCTTACCAAAGATCATGCGGTTCCATTCGATCGATATAAATCCAGCTAATTTTCTATCGTCGGCCTCCCGTAGGGTAGGCCGAAATATTCGTGAATAAATGCCTTTCGATCGCCATCATACTTTACATATTCCAATAGGGCATGCAACTTTTTCTGATCCCGAAGTAATTTATCTTGTCGCTCTTGCGGATTGGTAAGTGCGGGTGGCATCGGTTGGAGATGTTCTATATGCAGAGGATGCATACTCCCTTCGATTACCCCATACCGGTCGAAAAGCTGTAAAACTGTCTCCATCCGAAAGTCATGCCGGTTTTTAAAATGCAATTGGTCACGCAACCATTCTTGGCCAAAAGCATGAATTTTTTCTGCATCTCTTTGGAGATACTCGTAAACACGATGGCAAAACTCTGCGTCTGGATTACTCCACTGAATAAATTCCATCTGCGTTGCCAGATCACTTTCATCATAGAGCAAAAGGCATAACGAATGCTGTTGGTCCCGACCCGCCCGTCCAATTTCTTGGTAATACGACTCCATTGACCCGGGAACTTCTGCATGTAGCACAAACCTGATATTTTGCTTATCAATGCCCATTCCGAAAGCATTTGTTGCCAAGACCAAACGATCGTCGCCCTGCATAAAAGATTCCTGCAATGCTCTTCGCTCACGGGGATTTAGTTTTCCATGGTAGACTAGATGTTCGACTCGGTGCGCATCAAGCAACTCACTCATTGCCTCGAGACTTCGGATCAAGGAAAAATAGATGATCCCGGGGCCCTGATACTGCGTCCGCGTGTGTAGAATTTGATCAAGTTTTTCTTCCACTCCCCAGACCTGCTCAACCTGGAGATCAAGATTCGGTCGATCGATACCCTCGTGAAAGAGTCTAACTTCTTTCGAAACAAGACCCAGTTGATTTACAATATCGTGCTGTACTTCACGAGTGGCAGTCGCCGTCAGAGCAACGGTCACAGGCTGGCCTAAAATTTCACGAATTTCCTGCAAACGCGTATAATCAGGGCGAAAATCGTGCCCCCACTGACTGATGCAGTGCGCCTCATCCACGGCTAACAGAGCAATTTTTTGTTTGGCGAGCGCGTTGAGGAATTCTGGTTTACGAAATCGCTCTGGCGTGACATACAGCAGATCATACCCACCCTGTTCCAGCGCTGTATAACTCGCCTCCCGCTGTTCACGCGTAAGCGAAGAATTGATGAAGGCGGCACGTACTTTTTTTTGCTTTAGCGCATCGACTTGATCTTTCATCAGTGCTATTAATGGTGAGATCACCAGGGTCATACCGTAGCCGTTAGAAGCTAGGCTGAGCGCCGGAACCTGATAGCAAAGCGATTTACCACCGCCTGTCGGCATGATCACTAAGGCATGATCACCTTGCAAAAGCGTGGTAATTATTTTCTCTTGCTGACCGCGAAACGATTCGTGACAGAAAATCTGCTTTAAGATCTCAGTAGGCTGCATCGGGGACAGGCTTCCTCAGGCTGCCTTGGTTCGAGGTTGAGTGAAAAGCGAGACAACCACGAGTGCGGCAAATCCCAGGGGAATGGTTACAATGCCGGGTTGACTGAAAGGAACAAGCGCCCCAGATGCGTCCAGCCCATATACCTTTTCGAATGTATCGCCGCTCAGAAGAATCCAGGTAAGCGAGCTGATCATACCAACGAGTATGCCTGCGACGATGCCTTGTTGCGTAACCCTTTTCCAAAACAGAAGCATCACCAGTGCCGGAAGGTTAGCTGAAGCGGCCACACTAAATGCCCATCCGACAAGATAACTAACATTCATTTGTTGGAATACGATACCCAAGACGATTGCAATGGCACCCACACCACAAGACGCGATCTTAGCTACACGAACTTGAGTGGCGTCATCAAGTGGTTGCGATCGAAAGCAGGAAATCAAATCGTGACTCACCGCGCCTGCAGAAGCGAGGATTAATCCGCTCACTGTGCCTAGCACTGTGGTAAATGCGATCGCAGAAATAACGGCAAACAACCATTGGCTAATGCTTTTGGCCAACAGTGGCGCAGCCATGTTGCTATCTGTTACATCAAGCGCCCCACTGGTCATTGCGCCTAGACCAAGGTAGAGCGTAAGAATATAAAAAAAACCGATACTCGCGATCCCTACGATAGTACTCTTGCGGGCCGCACTTACATCCTTCACTGTGTAATATCGGATCAGAATATGCGGTAGTGATGCGGTTCCGCAAAAAAGGGCAAGCATCAAGGAAAGAAAATCGATTTTTGCCAGCGGATCATCACTCCTAATTCCTTTAAACCGAGGATGCTCGCCGGGTCGCAGAACCTGGCTCCCAGGTGTCGGTTGTTGAAAATAAATGGTTGTCGTTCGACCGTCGGAGGCTAACTTTTTTTTTCGCCATAAGATGACTTCACTGTTTTCAAGCGTGCTGAAAAAGGAGAGTAGACCAAGCGGACCGGTCTTTTGAACATCATTCGGTAAGCGACTTACGCGACCCACCGGGTAGAGTGTGGCCTCACCCGGACCCGTTCCTCTCGGTAAGCCGGAAACAAGAACCTTGCCATCACTTTGCGTGGTAATCATCTGCCCTTCACGCAGCACAAACTCTTTCTCACTCACCGGATCACGACTCCAGACAGTAATACGGTCACTTGACGCCTGACGAGTGCGGACAAAAGGCTGATCTTTCCAGACACCTTCGGGTGGGATTATCATCTGTCCCCGCGCCTCGTCATGCAATGCAAATTCCTTCTTCCAGCTACTTTCAGAAAAGGGGCCCAATGTCGTAAAAGAGTGCTGGTTGTCCGGTTCAGTTTCAAATCCACGCTGCAGAATCAATACGGTGAGCACCGCACTGAAAATCACCAGCAAGGAACCCTTGAGAAACTGGACCCAGGTTGTGGAAACCATTCCGGCTGTCACCACGATCAAAATCACTGTGACACCAACCAGCAGCACTCCGACATAGTGCGGAAAATTCAGCAACGGGCGGATCAATGCGCCCGCGCCCACCATCTGTGGAATCAGATAGAAAATACTGACCGCGAGGGTGCTGATGCCGGCAGCCAGTCGAATTCCACGAGATCCGAAGCGTGCATCGAGCGCATCGGCAAATGTGAATTTACCTAATCGCTTCATCGGCTCCGCCACGACAAACAGAGCCACAATCCAACCGGCGAGATATCCGATTGAATAAAGAAATCCATCGTATCCGTAGAATGCAATCATGCCACAGATACCCAAAAATGAGGCGGCTGAAAGATAATCACCAGCAAAGGCAAGGCCGTTCACGAACCAGGGGATCTGACCATGGGCGGCAAAATAGCCCTTGGACGACTTTGCCTGGCGACCCAAAAAGAAACTAATTCCCAGGGTCACTCCCACAAAGAGGAAGAAAAGTATGATCGCAAGCGGAGAAGATTGATCAGTCACCTGTGCTCCCCTGCTGTTCATCTCGCGAAAAGATGCCGTAAATCAAAGCAAGAAAAAAAGCGGCTAAAATGAGGCAGAATCCATAAAGGATGGCTAGGTTCACGCCTGCCACAGGTCGAATCTGCATCCAATCAGGCCGAAATGTGTTGATTAGTACAAATCCTCCATAGAGGCATAGATAGAGTAAAAAAAGCGTAATGCCGAGCAGACTACGTTGTCGTTCCATAGTGAAGATTATCCTCGGTTGAAAGCGGTATCTATGCGAGAAGAAAAACGCGATCCAAGTTTTTCGAGATCTGGTTAAGTCGTCCTGCATCGCCGCCGTCGACTTCCGCTGCACACCAACCGTAAAAATTAATTTCTTTCAACGCCTTGCGAACATCTGACCAATCGACATCGCCTTTGCCAATATTGGTAAACGTATCTTGCTTCCGCGAAAAACCTTTGGCATCCAGCTTCACAATTCGGCGTCCAAGACGCCGGATCCAATCTCCAGTGCTACCGTACTTCCAGTGATTGCCGATATCGAATTGCATTCCGACCCAAGGTGAATCAAGCTGGTCGACATAACGAACAAACGGATCGGCACTCTGGTCGGCAGCACCTTGATGGTCGTATAGGAAATGATTCCACACATTTTCAATGGCAATCACCACTCCGAGTTCAGCCGCCAAGGGTATGGCCTGAGCAATATTTTCCAGCGATCGATCCCAAACTTCCTCTGCGGATCCATCTTTTCCGTGACCCACCACCAACAAGGTCGTATGACCACCGACTGCATGCGTTTCACGGATAGATCGCTGCAGATGCTCAAGTGCTATTTTTCTTTTGTCTGCATCTTTTGCACTGTGTCGAATACTCCAATGGGTCGAGATTACCGTACCGTCGACAAGCAAACCGGTTGCCGAAATCGCCTTGCGTGTCGCTTCGACATCCATGCCCGGAGTCCCCATCTCAATGCCGGCAAAACCAGCCTGCTTAACGACACGGAATTTATCCTCCAATGTACCGTCGACTTTGACCATGCCCAGTTTGAGCGATTTATAGATTCTTCCACGGAGTGATATATCTTTAACGGTCTCATCAGCACAGGCTGCTTGTCGGCCGAACACTGCGTTGCACAGGGGAGGACCGAGTGGGGCAAGAATTGTACTGCTTAAAAAATTCCGCCGCGTCCAAAATGTGAGGTTCGACATGACAAAATCTCCCTGTATGGGCAGGTGGCATAGGGGTGTGAATTGTAGCTGATCAACCTCCATTTGTCGCAACCGGTCGCAAACCCTTATAAGCAGGAAAGCTGCATCCGCCGAATGCCAATGAATGCGGCCCCTTAAAAGAATGTCCTTTGCAGAGCATACTGAAAGCAGTCAACCGAGATCTATGCTTTACGGCGATTGGGCCCCGATCCACACTCTCATTTCGGGAAGAAATTCCTTATGGAAAACGCGCACGCTTTTCCCCCTGATTTGTGCAACCGGTTAATCGATGCTGGAGCAATCGCCGTGTTGGTGATCGATAACGCCGATCACGCGGTACGCGTCGCGGAAGCACTTTGGAAGGGCGGGGTCGAAATTGCCGAAGTCACAATGCGAACCCCCTCGGCCGCCAAGTCGTTGGCTTTGATTTGCAAAGAATTTCCAGAAATGCTCCCAGTTGCTGGCACCGTGTTATCCCCTGCTCAGGTGGATTGTGCG
>JAYZMM010000035.1:0-9108 GCA_036153155.1 Planctomycetota bacterium | reverse complement strand
GCACGCCCAACCAAACTTTGTCCGTGCCCAAATTCTTGGGCGCCACGGGTTTTTTTTTTTTTTTGAGCAAACACGGCCGGGTCGCGGCGCGTTTGCCTCCTCAATTCGAGCCCACCTGACCACGCGCGACGGCGACCGCGTAGTGGCTGGTACCCTGTTCGGTGAAAATATGCCCCGATTGGTCCAGTTGGGCGAACATCAACTGGAAGCATTCCTCGATGGCCATCTGCTCATTTTTCAGCACAGCGATGTTCCAGGGATTATCGGCGCGGTAGGTACGATCTGCGGTCGATACGATGTCAACATCGCACAGATGGCTGTGGGCCGCGCCTCACCCGGAGGAGAAGCGATCGGCATCTTGAATCTTGATGGTCCGGCGAGCACGACCTTAATTAAAGAGATTGACGGTCATGAAGCAATCAGCCGAGTCCGCTGCATTGAGTTGCCCGCGTCAGGTTCGCTGCCGCTCTGGCTGGAGCCATCCAATGACTAAATGCGCTGCGGTGCCACGCCACTGCAGATGATTGCGAAAACCCGTAAAGCAACGGAGCACCCCCTAGGGGAGTCGAACCCCTGTCTTCGGACTGAGAATCCGATGTCCTGGGCCACTAGACGAAGGGGGCGTGCTCGTCACCCTTCTTAAGAAAGGGCTTTCTATCAGACGCTTGAGTCTAGTCGGCACAATTCAGCGGTGTCAACTACCACCTGAACGATCACCTGACGTGTTCGCAGCCGCTCGCTCCTTCTTGAGCCAGCGGGTCATTTCGATCCGCATCTGCGGCGTGATATCGGGGTTTTGATCACGCGCGTGAAGATAGACGCGGCGGGTGATCGCCGGAGCAAATGGGGCGAGTTTTCTCCTTCTGGGCCACAGGCTTTCAAAAATCTGAAATGCCGACTGCTCCTCACCGTCAAGAACCATCATCACATACTGCCCGGCCAGACCATAAACATGGAACTTTGAATCGGTCGGATGTCGACTTACGAATTGCCCGAAGATTTCCAATGCCTCATTGCGTCGATCTTGCGCAAGATATAGTTCTGCCAGTTCTTTTTCAGCCAGCGCACGGTAGTTTAGATCGCCGGGAAAATAAAGCGCGACACTCTCCCACGCTTCTTCGGTGTCAAGTCGCCGCGCCAATTCATATTGTGCTTCAACGCCTCCCATATTGCGGATCTCTGTCTCGGGAATTTCCGCGACGGAAAGAAGGTAGGGATCGTTATCCGGCAAGCCCAAGGTAATACCCAATAACAATGAACCTCCGATAGATGCCCAGAAGAGAGGTGTTCTTCGTAACGGCCGATGCTTCTCTTCCCGTGCCATTACTGCCGAAAGTTGCTGCGTTGCTGCTTGGCGAAACTGCATTAAGCGTTCATTTGAAAGCTCTTGTGAAGGAGCCGCACTGAGCGGGAATTCCCGTTTGGTGCTTCCAGGCGAAAATTGCTCCAGCGCCTGCAGTACTGCTCGCCCATCGGCGAAACGATCTCGGGGTTCTTTGGCGAGCATCCGATTAACAATTTGACAAAGATCTTCTGGAAGATCCGGTCTGAGACTTTCTAGCCGGGGCGGGCTATCCCGAAGGTGTTGCAGTGCGACATTCATCGATGTGTTGGCTTCAAATGGAGGACGTCCAGCAAGTAACTGAAAGCAAGTCACACCCAGGGAATAGACATCGGAGCGGGTATCTAGCGGTTTGCCTTCAATTTGCTCAGGGCTCATGTACAAGGGCGACCCCATAGTCATTCCGTCCTCGGTCAAACGGGGCTGAGTCGTCCCTTCGAATATGCGCGCCAGACCGAAGTCTGCGACTTTGACCTCCCCCAGCGGTGTGAGGAGCAGATTTTCGGGCTTGATATCGCGATGTACGATTCCGGCGTCGCCGGCTCGCATCAGCGCCGAAGCAACCTGCCCCAGAATCTGCATAAAGGGCACCGCATCAAGTCGTCCGACTCGGCCGATAAGTTGTCCGAGATTCTCACCGTCAACATATTCCTGTGCAATGTAATGAATTGAGCCATGTTGCCCGACTTCATAGACTTGCACAATGTTGGCGTGCACTAGACGAGCTGCCGCACGCGCCTCACGCAGAAATCGTTCGATGTCACTCTGCGCTTTCGCAACATCGGCCTCAAGAATTTTGAGTGCGACCTTCCGCTCGAGCGAGACCTGCTCAGCAAGGTAGACTTCGGCCATAGCGCCGCGACCCAATTTTCGTAGCACCCGATAATCACCCAGCGTACGGCCGACGAGTGCTTCAGATCCCGATCGAATCGCGTCTTCTGGTGGGTCGGACCGGGGTGGTGGGTCGGGCCGAGGTGGTGGATCGGGAAACGGTGGGGGGTTGCCGTTCATTATTCGTTCGCTCCCGAATCTTCTCGACTGGCGTGCTTGCCGATTCACATCTTCTTTATTTTATAACATGACCGACACGAAACTAGAGATTCGAATCAGGCTGTTGAACCGGGAAGCCTTTCTCGCCAAGCCTAAATCCGACCCCGCAAACGATAGTACAATAATCCCAACCACTCGTGAAAAACGATTTGATTCATCGCGGCAGCTCCGGCACTCGGCAGAAAACTAAGAGGTGTGATATGCAAATCGGTTGCCGTATAACCACTACCGCCTCCATATGCCTTCATCCCCAACTTACGAAAACAACCGACTCCACGGATCAGATGCGTTGCATCGCTCACTACAAGTACAGACTGGATGCCTTTCTGTTTGAGCAATTTTGAAGCTTTGATTGCATTCTCGTAAGTGGTTCGCGACTCTTTTTCTAAAATGATATCGCTGGCAGAAACCCCCTGCCTAATAAGAAAGTTGCGCATCACTTCCGCCATAACTGGGCCCGTTTTATAAGATTCTACGCGACCCCCAGTCACGACAATCGGGCAGGGATTGCCAGCACTGTAAAGCTCGGCGGCTTTAAAGCAGCGCCGCATTCCACCCTGATCAAGCTCTGCTTTCTTGCGAATCGTGTCCGCAGGCGATACCCCGGAACCGAGAACCACGATCGCTTCGGCCTCCGGAGGTCGCTCGTAAATAGGCGGATAATTCCATTCGAGCGTTGCCGCAGCGAAAAAAGATACCACCGGCATTGAAAATAGCCACAGCAGAAGCGTCGGAATCGTTAGGGCAAGACGCAGGGCCCTCGAACCGATTTTTCGCCTCCAACACATCGCCACGGCAACCACGAGCACAAAGATAAGCAGCGGAAAGGGTCGTGCGAGACTGACAAAGAATCGATAGAGCATGCAACCCCCGGATCGTGACAGTCAAAATTCTATTTTTTTCTACTATGCACTGCAGCCAACAAAAATGCGATGAAAAAATTATAGATCATGCTACTCACGGCTATACCACTTACTTTGCCCACTCTGCCGCGGCGGCCATGATCGACGCCTCATCCGGAAAGCTGCCGGTCTCCAATTTGGAGTAAATCAAGTCGCCATCGAAATGGATCTCGAAGCAGCCCCCTGCCCCCGGTTCAAGAGACAGTGAGCCGATCGTTTGCTTAAACTCCTCAAGAAGTAGGCTCGTCAAACTGAGAGCCTTTGGTTCGTAATTTCACACCGCGCAATATTTGATATGAATTTCCATCAATCGCTTTCTTTAAGGCAGAGTCATGGCGAGGGGATTGTCACGCCTTTTCTGTGGTTTATTTCCGCCCCAGTTTTTTTGACACTTTCTTCTTTCCACCCTTTTTCGCAGCAACTTTCTTTTTCTTAGCCGGCTTTTTTTTGCCTGTCGCTTTCTTCTTTCCGCTTACTTTCTTTTTCGCAGTCTTCTTTTTACTTGCTTTTTTCTTCGGCAAAGATTTTTTAGCCGTTTTTTTCTTCACCTTCTTCTTAGTCGTCTTTGTTTTTTTTGCGGAAGCTTTTTTCACGGCCTTCTTTTTTGATTTCTTCCCAGCCGCCTTGGTTTTTTTAGTCGCTTTTTTCTTCTTCCCTCCTCCGCCCGCGCCGCCAAAGGCTCGAGCCCAGTTATCCGCGTACTGTTGTGTTGTCCCTGATCGTAGAATCGTCATCGCTAAAAAGTCCTTCGTCAAAAATAGTCTATGACACGGTGGAGACAGGCCCCTTCTGATTCATTGAATCGACAAAGCTTTGAGGGCGTCCACTAACATCGGGCCTAGGATTAAGTTTCGTACCTCATCCACCGATACGGGTCAAGCGGTTGGTCATTTTCTGATTAATTTTTTGTAACGGAATCGTCTTGGTTCTTCCGGCGCAATTCCTAATCGCTCTCTTCGCTGAATTTCGTATGTCTCGTAGTTCCCCTCGCACCAATGCACGTAGCCATCTCCCTCGAATGCAAGAATGTGGGTCGCTAAACGGTCCAAAAACCACCGATCGTGACTCACCACCACGGCACACCCGGCAAATCCCAAAATGGCCTCTTCTAAAGCACGGAGGGTATCGACATCGAGATCATTGGTTGGCTCATCGAGCAGCAAAACATTGCAGCCCCGGCGAAGTAATTTTGCAAGATGCACCCGGTTCCTCTCGCCGCCTGAGAGATCGCCGACTTTCTTCTGCTGATCGGTTCCCAAAAAGTGAAAGCGGGCGACATAGGCTCGAGCTGATACACTGCGTCCCCCCATTTCCAACGTATCATGACCTCCTGATATTTCTTCGAAGACCGTAGCCGCATCGGAGAGCGCATCGCGCGATTGGTCGACGTAGCCTAAGCGAACCGTGTCGCCGACATGTAACTCTCCGGCATCTGGTTTCTCTTCTCCGATAAGCATGCGAAAGAGGGTCGTTTTTCCGGCGCCGTTCGGTCCCACGACACCCACAATCCCACCTGGGGGCAATTGAAAATCGAGATCTTCAAATAAAACGTTATCACCGTAACTTTTTGAAAGATTTTTTGCTTCAATCACCGATTGACCGAGCCGTTCTCCCGGTGGTATCTGGATCTCCATTTCATCAGGATGATCATTGAATTTTTCTTGCGACATCGCCTCATAGGCTTTGATCCGCGCCTTACTCTTCGCCTGTCGTGCCCGGGGGGCCATACGGATCCACTCTAACTCGCGATTCAGCGATCGCTGATGTGCTCGCGCCGATTGTTGCTCACCTTCCAATCGTTTTTGCTTCTGCTCTAGCCAACTCGAGTAATTACCCTCCCAGGGGATGCCTTCTCCCCGATCCAACTCTAGGATCCACCCCGCTACGTTGTCGAGGAAATAGCGATCATGTGTCACTGCAACCACCGTGCCCGGGTATTCGGCAAGATGTCGCTCCAACCAAGCCACGCTGTCGGCGTCGAGATGATTCGTCGGCTCATCAAGTAATAGAAGATCCGGTCGTTCCAGCATGATCTTGCACAAAGCGACCCGTCGTCGCTCACCGCCTGACAACTTATCCACCGGCGAATCCCCTGGCGGAAGATTCACAGCATCCATGGCAATCTCCAGCTTCCGATCAAGCTCCCACGCATCGGCCGCATCAATACGATCTTGGACGCGGGCCTGCTCGGCAAGCAGTTTTTCCATCTCATCCGCTTCCAACGGTTCGCCGAGTTGCTGATTGATTTGTTCAAAGCGATCGAGAATTGCACGCGTCTCTGCCACCGAAGCTTCCACATTGCCGCGCACATCCAACGAGGGATCCAGTTGCGGTTCTTGGGGCAGGTAGCCGACCGTAAATCCATCACTTAGTGCGGCCTCACCGTCATACTCCTGATCGATACCCGCCATAATCTTTAAGAGCGTGCTTTTCCCGGACCCATTGCGACCGAGGACCCCGATTTTTGCCCCGGGATAAAAGGCGAGCCAAATGTCATTAAGCACTGCCTTGCGGGCATATTTTTTTGTCAGCCCACCCATCTGGTAGATGTATTTTTTTCCCATCGATTCGCTCCGAAAAGAAGTAGTGCGCCGCTAAGGCTCGCGAAGCTCACTTCATAATAAATCTCAATTCACCAAACTGCGGTTTCGGGCTCTCATTCCCACTCAATCGTTGCCGGTGGCTTGGAACTGATATCGTAGACCACGCGATTGACACCCTTGACTTCATTGATGACGCGATTCGAAATGCGAGCAAGCAGATCATAAGGAAGGTGTGTCCAGTCAGCAGTCATAAAATCCTCGCTATTGACACAACGAACTCCTATGGCGTTTTCATAGGTGCGATCATCCCCCATAACTCCGACGCTCTGCACCGGTAGTAGCACTGCAAAGGCCTGGGCGGTTTCACGGTACAGACCGGCTTCCCGGATTTCGCTTACCACAATCGCATCCGCTTTACGGAGCGTGGCAAGTTTTTCGTTCGTCACCTCACCCAGGCAGCGAACCGCAAGTCCGGGGCCTGGGAAAGGATGTCGCCACACCATATCTTCGTCCAGACCGAGGTTTTCCCCTAATCGGCGTACTTCATCCTTGAATAAATCCCGCAAAGGTTCGATTAGCTCAAAACCTAACTCCTCTGGAAGTCCACCCACGTTATGATGCAACTTGATCGTCGCGGCCGGTCCATCGGGAGCGGCACCGCTTTCGATGACATCAGGATACAAGGTCCCTTGCGCAAGAAAATGAGCGTCTTCAATTTTTACCGCTTCTTCTTTGAAGCATTCGATGAACTGATGACCTATGCGGCGCCGTTTCTCCTGAGGGTCTTCAACACCCGCCAGCACAGACAGAAATTGGTCTGCGGCCGAAACGACGTGCAAATCGGTCTTAAAATGCCCAGTAAATTCTCGCCGCACCGACTCGACCTCGCCCTCGCGAAGCAACCCGTTATCAACCAGAATACACGATAGCTGATCGCCAATTGCTTTCGTAAGCAGGGCTGCAACGACTGCCGAATCGACTCCACCAGAGAGCCCGCAAATCACCCGCCGGGTTCCAACCGTCTGCCGAATTTGGCGGATGGCCTCCTCTGCAAAATCACCCATATTCCAAGAGCTTCTGGCTTTACAGACACCTAAGAGAAAATTTTTCAGCACCTGATCGCCTAGCGGCGTGTGCGTCACCTCGGGATGAAATTGCAAGCCGTAGATCGGCAGCTGATGGTGTTTTACTGCAGCTACGGGACACGTGTCAGTCTGTGCGAGTGCAACGAATTGATCGGAAATTCTCTGGACTTGATCACCATGACTCATCCAGACTTCCGTTTCTTCAGGAAAGCCGTCAAAAATGTCGCTCCGCGACCCGATCCGACATGACGCTCGTCCATACTCCCGCGCTACGGCACCCCCCACTTCTCCACCAAAGGCCTTACATGCCAACTGCATGCCGTAACAGATACCGAGAATTGGAATCTGAAGCTCAAAAATGGCTTCATCCATCTGAGGTGCGGCCGTCGCATACACACTCGATGGGCCTCCAGAAAGAATGATGCCCACCGGATTGATTGCCCGTACACGACTGGCAGGCAAATCGTGGCGAACAATCTCGCAATAAACTCCTTGCTCGCGGACACGTCGCGCAATTAATTGCGCATACTGGGAACCAAAATCGAACACCAGAATTTTTTCGCTCTCGAGCGGAGCACGCGTTTCAGGCGTCTTTTGGGTTGCAGTCGTCATTCAATCGGTTCCTTGTGCAACCTTATGCAGCATGCAGCATGCATCCTTCTACGAACGGCTGCTTGACACCGGGCACAACGAAAAATGCCCGACTAGCCAGTCGGGCGAAAACGCCGATTTTATCGGTACCTCCCCGCACGGACTAGGGGTCTTTGTGAGTCCTGTCCTTTGCATACCGCGGCATAACGCGCGGCATGCTCCTGTCTGTGCAGGTCTGCTGTTCTGGGTAAAATAACGGCACAGTAAAACCCGATGGAAGTTGAAAATGCATATTTTGCTTACCAACGATGATGGAATTTACGCGCCCGGTCTTGCCGCCATGGAAAAGGAATTGCGCAAAATCGGTGACGTGTCTCTCGTAGCACCTGCCACAGAGCAAAGTGGAGTAAGTCACTCAATTACATTTCTCAGTCCCCTCGTCTGCAAAGAAGTATTTGATGGCGAACGACATCGAGGCTGGGCCGTCGAGGGAAGTCCTGCAGATTGTGTGAAACTTGCAATCACTGAATTATGCGATGGGCCACCCGACCTAGTCGTCAGCGGGATAAATGGCGGACTGAACGCTGGCATTAACGTGCTCTATTCGGGAACAGTCGCGGCGGCGATTGAAGGTGCCTTCTTCGGGATTGAGAGCATTGCTGTTTCTCTGGAATACGATCCACATGCGGCTTTCAATAAAGCGGCGAAAATTGCCCGTGGCGTAATCGAACAGTTAATAGCGCATCGTGGTGAAAAACCGAAACTCTATAATTTGAACATTCCCTCAGTCGCACTTGAAAATGAAAGTCGTCTGCAGATCGTACCGATGGGCATGGATCGCTACGGAGAGCAGTTTGAGAAGCGAATCGATCCGCGAGGGCGAGAATACTTTTGGGCGACGAATCTTCCTGCGCCGCAGCCCGGAATTGAAGAGACCGACTTGACGGCACTCGCGCGGGGCAATGTCACCCTGACCGCACTTAATTACGATATGACCTGTCGAGGAATGCTGGAAGAAATGCGCGACTGGTCTTTAGAACTCGAACAGACGATCAGCTGAAAGGACTTACGATGCACGCCCTTTGGCGAACGCATATCGCCTCGGTGCCCGATAGGCGGATGATTGTGCTCATTGTCGGCATCTGCTGGATAACGAGCGGATGCGAACCTCCCAAGATCGACCCTCAAACGCGAAGCAACAGCGGACCGCCCGAGCCGATTTATGCAGACGTTGACTCTGAATCAGACACAAATTCAGAAAAGATTGAACGTCAGGCTCCGTCGCGGCCCGATGCTAAACCGAGTCCTAACAAAACACAAATAAAGTTGAACAAACTCAAACCGCAGGACGACGCAGGTGCTGCAGACGGGGGTACATTAGGTGACTTAATCCTCACACCACTGCGAACGTACAGCAAGGTCAAGGTGAGGATCAACGACATTCAAATCAAGAGTCAACTCAATACCTTTCGGGCAAAAAATGGTGGCAATCCGAAAGATTTTTCCGAATATAAAAAAGAGATTCTCGATCCGGTCGGCATCATGCTGCCCGAACTTCCGTCTGGCGATAGCTACGTGTACCTGCCTGAGAGGGG